>CASFUI010000049.1 GCA_949297565.1 uncultured Eubacteriales bacterium | reverse complement strand
TTCTTGCATAACAAAACCAGTATGCGCCAAGAGCAAGTCCGGCAGATGCGGCGTTTCTCATATGTTCATCAAAGCACTTGTCCTTCTGTTCCGAATACTGGCCGTAACCGGCACGGCAGATTACTCCGCGCACACCGCTTTCCTTAATCTTCTCAAAATCAATGCAGCCGTCCGGCTGATTTTCTGAAATATCAATTACCTTGTACATTATTTATCCTCTCTTTCTTCAACTGTCTTATCTTCAACCTTGCTTTTTAAATTTTCCACAACAGGCTGTAAAAATGGCGGCAAGGCAACTCCTATGTCATTTATGTTCTCCAAAATACTTAAAAGTTCATTACATACAAGCCATATCGCAACCACACACGCAATTAGAAACGTAAATGGCAATGATATACCTACAGCTGATGATGCGTAAGACAAAAGTGCGTCAACTATTGCTCCAACAGCTACGAGCAGCCACATACATATTTTCTTTGCGATACCTTTTATTCCTTTGTAGCTGTCTAACTGCTCATTTCTATACTTAGACGCTACAAGTCCTGTTACATAATCAATAACATTACAGCAGACAAGCAGTATAACCGGAATTGCAAGAATTCCAAAAAAACTCATTAACGCTCCCCATATTGCTGTAATCATCGCTTTTATTTTTTCCATTTCAATCCTTTCCGTTGCGCCAGTGCAACTTTGTATTTTTTGCATTAAAAAAAGACGCTGCGTGCGTCTATGAACTGTCGTTATACATTTTTATCACCTCATTCTATAGCTGTGAGCAGCTTATTTTTAATAACCTCAACTGCATTCACGCATTCATCGTCAAGAAGAATTATGTTCGAGTGTTGGTTACTCTTTTTCACCTTGCCTGTCTCGCTGTCGATTTGAGTAAAGGTAAAGTCAACGCGCTCACCCTCAGCTGTCGTCTGATGTGTAAAGCTGCTTATCTTGTTAATTAATGACATTATCGCTCACCTCCTCTCCAAGCCCGGAGAAATCTGCATTGTCCGCATAGGACGTCACATATCCTTTCTGCCGTCCGATTATCATGCAGTCAAAATCTGTTTCCGGCTGACCGTAAACTGTAAAATATTCTTCGTCTTTAATTACGTAAAGCTCCGAGGATTTCCCAACTGCGGTTAGTATAACTTGATACTCGCAGTCTCGGTCTATTGTCTCGGCAAATTTTCTGTCAAGATATATAACGCACTTGCCGTCTGCTGCTATTTTTCCTGATACCACATCGGCAAAGTGGGCTCCGGCGGTCTCAAACGCATTCATCTTAACTTGACCGAAGTTATCTGTTTCAACAATTCTGTTTTTAGTGCCGGTACAGCTGAAATTGCCGTTCCAATCTGCGTATATTGCATTATTGTTCCAGCCGTCCTGCATAACAAATGCGGTATCATTAAACCAGCCTTTTATAACGCCATTTTCATTTTTTGTTTTATAGACATGAAATGACGTGTGCATTTTATTATTACTGTCTTTAGTAATAGAGCCTCTTGAAGTGCTTTCTTTGTCGTTTCCAAACCAAATTCCTTCTGGCTGCGCATTAAAATAATTTCCATTTGTTAAATTATACGCGTAATACTCAAGTCCGCTTGTTCTTGTTTGATATTTATCAGATGTCCCAAACTGTTCTTCCATCAATATATATGAGCCAGTCTCTTTTCCTGATGCATCTATAATAAACTTGTTAAGTGCATACATTTCTCCACTTGCCGTCACATACCAATTTCCATAATAAGCTCCATCTCTTTTTTCCTGTGCTGAAAAAACCCAAGTGTCTGCGGATTTAGCCGTTTGAATGTAAGACCTGTATACATTATAATCGCTGTATAATGAATTGCTTGTAATATTCCAGCTTCCTATCGTACCAGCTTTAAACATTACTGTACCGTTTTTACTTATTGTTGCATTGGAACTGCTGAGACTGAATCTGTCCGATTTTAAATTTATCTCGTTTGCGCTTGCATTTATCATCGAAACTATCTGGTTGTTGTCTGTCTTATCAATTTTTAATGCCAAACTTGCCGTAACGCTCGCCGTTGTTGCGTAATTGCCAAGACTGCTTTTAGTCGCATACGTCGATGAAACAGATTGAGTAATGCTCGCTGCCTTTTGTTCTATTGCAGAATTCATCTGTACAGTCGTGCTGTAATCAGTGAATTTAGCATTTACATCCGCAACCTGCTCCTGCGTTGCATATGTTGACGAAACTGTGCTTAAAATTGAAGATTTTGTCTGCTCTATTTTAGTGTTTGTGTTTACTGTAGTATTGTACACGGCCCCGCTTGTAATCAAATTTCCGCTTCCGTTTACACCGCCCGTTGTTGTATCTACCCCATACTGCGCGGCAAGTTGCTTCGCTTCGCTCCATCCGCTTACAGCGTCACAATTAACGCATTTCCATTCGCACGATACGCTTACATGGTTTAAGTAATTATCAACAATGATTGCATCATACGGAACAGACTTTTTAACATATATATCCCATGTTCCTGCTGCCGCTTTAAAAATATACCATATGCTTGCTCCCATCTTGTCAAACCTTTCAACCGCAGGGTCTTTTCCCGTAGTATTTGCAAACCTTATGTATGCTTCTGAATAACCTTTAAAGCGCTGTGTAATCCCTATTGTTATATCTGTATTTACTGATGCGGCGTTTATTTTCAACCGGCATAGATAACAGTATCCTGCTGTATTTCCTAATCCGTAAAATGTTGCGTATGTATTATCTTTCTTCAAGTTTAGTTCTGTCTTAGTCGCATAGCTGCTGCTCACGGTTGACTTAAATCCGTCAAGGCTGGCAGTAATTTCTGTAATCTTGTTGTCCAGAGCTGTCACAGAGCTTCCGTCTGCCTTTTGGCTTATTGCTGTTGTATTGCTGTTGACAGTTGCAGTAAGACTCGTCAGGGACTGGTTTAAACTCGTGTACTGATTGTTAAGCGTTGTTACTGTCCCCTCAAGGGAGCTTATGCTGCTGTCTGTATCTTCCGGCGCGGGCGACCAGTCAGTTGCTTTGTTGCCTTTTTCAAACATAGGTTTACCTATATAGTAAGTGCCGTTTCTTGAAGTTGTGATACATATTGCTGCATAAACGGTATTTTCCGGCGCTGTTGCTGTATGTGAACACTTAACCCATTTGCCGTCCGTAAAAGAAATTTTTGTCTGTGAAGCTGCAATAGCTGCTCCTGATGAATTGTAAAAGAAAATGCCAATAAACGCTTTATTTCCATCTATTAACGATACATCATCAGTATAAAAATTTGCTGAGGCAGTAACGGTTTGTCCGACTTCAATCTGAATAGCCTTGTTGCCTGAGAAAAAATGCGAATTCGAATTTGCGCTCAATCCTGTCCTTGTAAACTTAACAGTATTTGCTCCTTCAAATTGTTTTGCAGTATCTCTTGTATATCCCGTTCCAACTGACCAGTTCGCGAGATTAACTTTAAATTCAGTATTTTTTTGAAGATTTCTTGCCCCAATCTGTATCTCACTCACCGCAGTCGTTATATCCTGCTGCCATATTTTACTGCTAATCTGTCCCTGCACCGTTGAGAGCTGAGTGCCCTGCGACGAAACCGTCTGCGATATAGTCTTTAAATTCGCCTCAACAGAACTTACTTTGTTTAAAGCGCTACTTGCGTTGGTGTTAGCCGCATTTGCGGTTTCTACGGCATCTGAAACACTTGCTGCCGTTTCAGATACAGTTGTCGTCATGTTTTTAAATGCAATGTCAAGTGTCTGGTTATCAGCATCAACATAGATTTTTGAGGCGGTAAGTGTATGGCTTCCGTCACTGTTTATAACATCGAACAAACTTGATACATTAATCTTTTTTGCTGAAATATCTGCATCATCGGACACCATGTCATTTCGTATGACAGGTTGCTTTATTCCTGCCTCACAAAGCCCATAAAGAGGGTCAAACATTAATTTTCCGTCTTTATCCCAGATATAGATATTGTAATCGCCGCCTGCGTCTTTTCCTATCTGAACTCTTGCAGTGCCAGCATCATCACGTATCTGCACAGTGTTGTCTTTAATGTTGAGATTTCCGCTTTGGCTACATACTTCTACAAAATCTGTATACAGCTTGCCGGATTTGATTTTATCTGCGTCTATTTCCTGTATCATCGCTGATTTTATCTGCGCATCACCTATCATTGCCACGACACTGTTGCTGAACTCTGTTGTGAGGCTCCCGCCTGATGCAGAGCCAAATATCAATGTATTTACTTTCTCAACACTTACAGTAAGGTCTCCTATACTACTCACCGCTGAAGTAAATTCATGTGAATAGAACGTTTCAAACTTGCCCTCTATACCGTCCACTTTGTCAATTGACGCATATTTTAAATCTGCTTCTGTAGCGGAAATTTTTGTTGTTTCAAGTGTTCCGATTTTTGCATTCGCAGCATTCAACTGTTTTGTTACGTTTAATAGCTCAGCAGATACCTCATTAAATTTAGCATTTTCAGCAATGACCTCATCAAGACGTAGTATTTTTGATGCATCAATATTATTAATACTATCTCCGTCTACAGTACCATTGTCTACGGTTATGTTATTTACTGTATTGGACGTATCATTATATTTTTGAATATACTCATCAAACGTCAGCTTTAAATTAGAAATCTCGCAGGTATCATTACTGTGATTATCTGGATAACGCCTTATTTTAACAATGCGCTGCTGTATCCTCGTTTTTGTCTCTTTATTAATTATAGTGACCGTATCGCCAATAAAGAATTCTTTGTAAAGATTACTGTACTGAGCCATGTCAAATATTTTACAAGAATACGCAGTGTAAGGTTGAGCCATATCCGCCAGCTTGGCGGCGGCATCGTCTTTTAATGATTGAGCATCCGTATACCTGTCGTCTTTCCATAAGAACGTTTTAACCTTAGAACTGTATGTGTAATTTTCAACATACTTCTTTCCGTCATTAACATTTTCTATAGTTAGACCGTCTTTTCCGAGCGGAAGGAGCCTCGTGTAAAAATCGCTTGTATTAGACTGCATTTCAAGAGAAATCAAATTTAACTGGTCCGCAAAATAAACTCCCTTATCTTCACCGATTTTCTCTTTAAATATTATCCTTTTATTCACACTGTCAATCTGCATTTCAAGTATAAATGTATCAGCTATTTTCTTTAGAATTTCCCACACTGATACATTAGTCAGTCGGATTGTCCTCTTTTTTAAGACTTCACATTCGCATAACCCCCCCGTCCCTGCGAGCGCAAGGTTGGCGGTATCAACAGCCGTTTTTTCCTCCGTCTCAAAACTCTGAAACAAACTTCCTTCCAGCTCATCGATGTTTAGTTTTGCAGTAATAACATAGTTTCCGGCATCATCGGTATTTTTCTGTTTTATAACATATTCGTCTGTTTTGGTTAAAATATAATTCTCTAATAGGATATTTTCCGCATATATGACAGGAATGCTGAAACACAGCGTTTTATCTCCGTATTCCAGCACCTCTTCAATATACAAATCAGAGTATTTTACAATAGATGTCAGTATGCCGTCCTTATCCTTGTATTTAAGCATACAGCACCTTCTCTCACTCATTTTCTATCATAAATAACATTGCTTCAATATCCGCGCCCGATAAGCTATCATATTCATCCTGCTCGCACCGCTCGAGCTCTGACAATGAAATTTTACGAAATTCAAACTCTTCGTTGATATTTGAAAGTTCTACTATTTTATTTAAAACTTTAATTTTGTCCTCATCGTTTTTATATGTATAACTATATTTTCCCGTTTCCTTTTCATCCTCAATAATTTTTTCCAGTACCGGCTCTCCGTTTTGATTTCTTATGCATGTTTCTGAAAGAGCTTTTTCCCTTAGATTGCAATATTCAACATACTTTTTATTTAACTGTTCTAAATTAACAGCAATAGCATAGTGAATTGTTACCGGGAGTTTTTTCTTTGTTATTGACTTTAATTTTGTAATGGTTTCTTCTAAAGTGCCTAATTTCATCTTTCATACCTCCAATTTATTTATATCTGGGATAATAGCTTATGTTTACGCTACACTCACTGCTTAATTTAAGTATATTTATCCCCGGCTTCAGGCGCGGGAATTCCCATAATTCTGTCTTATTCAATATATTTTCTCCGTTTTCAGTTATCGTGCAGTTTTCCCCGTCAATCAAAATCGTCGAGTTTGCCCCAACAGACTTTATTTCTATTGCCTCTTCGGTTAATCCTTCAATAATCAAATTAACTAATCCAATATCTGATAACAACGATATAACAGCAGGTGTCTCAGATGTGCCTTTAGCATTGAATGTATATTCTCTTCCTGAGAAGCTTAAGTTCTCAGGCACTCCTAATTTACAATATGCAGTCAATGTTATTTCATAATGATACAGCCACCGCTTAATAAGTTCCCTGTTTTCACTTTTTAAGTCAAATCTATACATAAATTGCATATCGTCTAACTGCAGCGTTCCGCTGTCAAAATCCAAAAGCAAACTGCTCATCAGCAGCTCACACTCTTCCTTCGTATTGCCCTTCACGAGCATATCAATATATATTTCAAAATCTGTATATTTGTTAGCCTTATATTTAACAGGGTCAAAGCCCTCATCTAACCAATTAGTATATGTTGTCACATTGCGGGGCTGAATTGTTTGATTTAACCATATCAGATTATTTTTATATTTTATTTTTAAATCTGTGTTATTTACAATCATCTGCTCATCACCAACCTCTGTGCCGCCTGATTCATAAAATAATCAATATCGTCATGATTATTAAAGCCATATGTACCGTTAAATATAATCTGTGTATTTCCATGCACAGGAGTTGTTGTACGGTTTGGCTTTAAAGGTTGAACTATAGTCCGGTCATTTTCAACAGTCAGAAGCTCCGGTCCTGCTTCTCCAACGATTGCCGAGCCTCGCAAAACCTCGCCGCCCTTTGCGAGATAAGGAATTTTTCCTATATGTCCTATATTAATTCCGAAGCTCTTTCCTCCTATTCCAGGTACCCAGCTGGGTATTGAAAACTTTATCTTATTTAAACCGTCAATCAAGATATTAAGCCCGCTTATCGCTCCATTCAAAATTCCTATAACTCCGTTAATAGGCGCTTTAGCCATAGACGCAATTAAATCAAATGTTCCGCCGAATATATTTTTAACTCCGTCCCATGCCCGCTGCCAGTCTCCTGTAAATACTCCTCTTACGAAATCAATTACGCCGTTAAAGATTTTCATAATTGAATCCCATATATTTTTTACATTTGCCATGAAAGCGTTTAAACCGTCTCCCAGTACCGGTCCAAACACTTCCGTCCAATCTTTTGCAAATATATTTTGCATAAAATCATCAACACTTTGGAGTATTCCTTGTATTTCATCACCTTTAACTGCTATAAGCGCCACTAATCCCACTATAGCTGCGATTAACAATACTATAGGATTTGCCGCTAAAAAACTAAGCGCCGCAGATACTCCTTGTATTCCGCTAATAACAGGTCCAAGCGCAGCTACAAGCATTAATGCTGTTAATATAAAATTTTGAGTTCCACTGTCAAGACTGTTAAACCATGTCAGCAGTTCTGCGACTTTTCCAGTTATAGATGTCATTATAGGTAAAATCAATTCTCCCAGCTGAGACATTTGTTCCTGCATCTGCGCATTAGCCTCATTGCTGTCATACAAGGCTGAATTATTTTCCCTCCATGCGTCCGCCGAAGCAATCAGTCCCTGATTGGCAAGCTCCTGCATGATAAGATTAGTGCGTTCGCTTTCGCTCCCGCAGTCTGCCAGGCGCTGATTAAATTCCTCCTCAGATGTTCCAGCCCAATTAAGAACATCTGCAAAAGTTCCGGTAACTGCTGCCGTCTTTACCGTTTCATTAATTGACTCGCTTAGAGAATCAATCGGAATTGAATCTCCATATTCCGTCCATGCCCCAACAGTTCCTTTTATCATTTTTGTTAAATCGCTCTGTGACAGCCCGAGTTTTTGCAGATTTGAAAGCGTTGTTGCGCTTGTCTGGTCATCTCCCAAATAGCCGTATAGCAAATTGTAGCTCTCTGCCGTTTCCTGCACAGTATAACCCGCTTTTTCCGATGCTGTCGTTAATGATGCCATTATTTTCTGATACTCTTTTGTTTCGTCCGCAGCATCTTTGATAGAACTGATTATCCCTTTTGCGCCTTCTACAATGGCGTCCGCCTTTAAATAATCACTAAAATTTGAAGCTTTTTTCCCAGCTTCCTGTAATGAATTTCCGGCTCTATCCGCAGCATCTGAAATCTCTTCTATCGGCTCTTCATCAACCTTATCAATTTCATTTTTGGTTTTAGTTGCTTCTGCCCTAAGAGATGATAATTTGTTATCAGTCTCTATAATTTCTCTTTTAAGAGCATTATAGTTTTCAGCTGACACTTCCCCGCGCTCGAACTGCTCTTGTACTTGTCTTTCAGCTTCTCTCAATGCATCAAGTTTATTCTCTGTCGATGTGACGCTCTGATTTAAAAGGTCATATTTTTGTTTAAGGAGCTCGGTATTTTTAGGGTCAATTTTTAAAAGTCTTTCTACGTCCTTCAACTGTGCTTGCGTAGAACTAAGCTCTTTATTGACGCCAGACAATGAATCCATTAATCCCGTAGTGTCCCCGCCAATTTTAATTGTTATACCCTTAATATTTCTTCCTTTTGACATAATCATCCTTTCCCGAAAAAGTTGTAGATGTCCTCCTGTGTCGCCTTGAGCGGATAAACTTCCCTGTCATTTGCTCTTTCTATTAGCATATCGTAAACCATGCCCATATTCATGCCGGAAAGCGCTTCGTCCGATAGTCCAAGCTCAGCACATCGCAGCATGAATATAGCGCTATTGCTTTCTCTTACAGTTTGTTTTATTTTTTTTTAGGAGTTGATATTGTACCGTTTGAAATACTCCACAATTCCAAAATTTTAGGCAACACTTCATAAATTGAAAACATCTCGAACTGGTCTAACCACTCTTCAGGGCTGTCAGGAACGCTTGCATCTGCATGTTTAGCCATAATGTAAGAGACGTTCTCAAATACAGTCAAATCCAGAACAGAAAATTGTGCTGCCTGTTTCTGTTCCAAAGTTGCATTCTTGGGTAATTTCTGCACTTTCATGTAAGCTCTTCTGAGATTATTCATATCTCTTATAATGTCACGCCCGAATTTATATCTGTACAGGCGTGGTACGAG
>CASFUI010000048.1 GCA_949297565.1 uncultured Eubacteriales bacterium | reverse complement strand
AGCATAAATGGATTAATCCGTTCCCTAAATTCAAGTATTCGGAAAGGCCGGATACGGCTGCGGCAGCCATTCTGGACGGAAATATTGTAATTATGGTTGACAACTCTCCGGCAGTAATGATTATCCCGACGTCGATATTTGATTTGGTGGAGGAGCCGGACGATTATAATTTCGCGCCGGTAATAGGAACATATCTGAGACTTTCGAGATTTGTGTTTACTATTGTTACAATGATGCTAACCCCGGTCTGGCTGCTGCTCATACAAAATCCCGAATGGATACCGTCATGGCTTTCGTTTATAACGGTGACCGACGATGTGACCGTTCCTGTTATTTTTCAGCTCTTAATTCTTGAGCTGGCGGTTGACGGATTGAAAATGGCGGCTGTGAATACGCCTACGCTGCTGTCGACTCCGCTGAGTATCGTCGCCGGTATTGTTGTCGGTGAATATGCCGTCAGCTCCGGCTGGTTCAACACGGAGTCGCTTCTTTATATGGCTGTTGTCACTGTTGGGACCTATTCACAGGCAAGCTTCGAGATGGGATATGCGATGAAGTTTATACGAGTGCTTACGCTTTGCCTGACGGCTGTATTTAATGTTGCCGGATTTGTGATAGGAATATTGATAGGAATATGCTGCATTGTTTTCAACAGAACTATTTCAGGAAAGAGTTATATATACCCTCTGTATCCGTTTAATGCGAACAGGCTTAAGAGAAGTGTTTTCCGTGTGCGTCTTCCTCACGGCAAAAAATAATTTTTATTCTTACGAATCCGCGCCTCGCAAAAGAGTTCGCCTGCGAACTCTTTGTTCTACGAAAAGGTTTATAAAAATTTAAAAAATTTTATCAGCCAATTCATTTTAAATATACTGCAGTTATGATATACTCTTGAAAGTATGAGCTCTGCCTTAAATTAAAGGCGTGAGAGAGCTGTGTTTGAATTTGCGATGATTATTAGGAAGTGACTGGTAGTAATGAGTAAAGTAATCGGTATTGATTTAGGAACAACCAACAGCTGCGTTGCCGTCCTGGAGGCGGATACGCCGACTGTCATAACAAACAGCGAGGGATACAGGACAACGCCCTCGGTTGTGGCATTTTCAAAAGACGGGACAAGGCTGGTGGGAGATATAGCCAAGCGTCAGGCAGCGGTGAATGCAGACAGGACTATATTTTCTATCAAGCGGCAGATGGGGACGGATTACAGAAAAAAAATAGACGGAAAGAATTATTCTCCTCAGGAGATTTCAGCTATGATTTTGAGAAAGCTGAAAAATGACGCCCAGAGTTTTATAGGCGAGGAGGTAACAGACGCCGTTATAACCGTTCCGGCATACTTTAATGACGCAGAGCGTCAGGCGACAAAGGATGCGGGGCGAATTGCCGGACTTAATGTGCTGCGTATAATCAATGAGCCTACGGCGGCGGCTCTGGCTTACGGCCTTGACAACGGACAGCCTCAGAAGATACTTGTGTATGATTTGGGCGGCGGAACATTTGACGTTTCGGTAATAGAGATAGGAGACAATGTCATAGAGGTGCTTGCGACATCGGGAGACAATCATCTCGGCGGTGATGATTTTGACGACAGGATTGTAAATGAACTGATAGAGCAGTTCAAGTCTTCTGACGGAATTAATCTTTTCAAGGATCCGGCAGCCATGCAGCGTCTCAGGGAAGAGGCTGAGAAGGCGAAAAAGGAATTATCCTCAGCACAGAATGCCAACATTAATCTTCCTTTTATTGCAATGGCAAAGGACGGTCCTCATCACATGGATATAAGTCTTACAAGGCAGCAGTTTGAGCGCATGACATATGATCTGATTGACAGGACAGTTCTTCCTGTTGAAAATGCTCTTCACGATGCAGGGCTTTCCAAGTCTGAGATTAATATGGTGCTGCTGGTGGGCGGCTCTACAAGAATTCCGGCTGTTCAGGAAAAGGTCAGAAATCTCATGGGAATGGAGCCTTCAAGAAGTCTTAATCCTGACGAGTGTGTCGCTATGGGAGCAGCCGTTCAGGGAGGAAAGCTCGGAGGTCAGCTTATTCCGGGCTCTGCGGCATCTGAAATTATACTTATGGATGTAACTCCGCTTTCGCTGTCGATAGAGACTGTGGGCGGAATCGCAAGCCGTCTTATAGAGAGAAATACAACTATTCCTACAAGGCACAGCCAGATTTTCACTACGGCTGGCAATTTTCAGACATCGGTTGATATTAAGGTTTTTCAGGGAGAGCGAAAGTTTACAAGAGACAATAAGCTGCTTGGAAATTTCAGGCTTTCCGGCATAAAAAAAGCCCTTGCCGGAACACCTCAGATTGAGGTAACATTTGATATTGATGCAAACGGTATTGTGAATGTTTCGGCAAAGGATTTGGGAACGGGACACGAACAGTCTATAACTATAACTTCGAGCTCAAATATGTCTGAGGAAGAGATTGAGCGCGCGAAGTGGGAGGCGGAAGTTTACAGCAGACAGGACGAGAGCCGAGAGGAGCTTGTAAATATGCGGCTTGAGGCTGAGCAGCTTTTAAGACAGACAGAAGCAAGGCTTCACGAGCACAGAAAGGATTGGGACAAGGCGACCAGAAAGCAGTTAAAGGAAGACTGCGCAAGACTTTCAAAGGCAATCGGAAGAACTGCGCCCGAAAAGATTGATACCGTACAGGCGGGTGATATACGGGAGGCTAAGGAGCATCTGGAAAATACAATCAGACGGCTGGGCATATAAATACGGAGGTATATATAAATATGGCAGGTTCAATATTT
>CASFUI010000047.1 GCA_949297565.1 uncultured Eubacteriales bacterium | reverse complement strand
TCTATAACCATAACCGCGTCTCCTCCTCTGTTTGAACGGTAAAGCTGCATTGCGGCTATATTTACCGACTTGTGAGCAAGCATTGCCGTAACCTCCGACACATGCCCCGGCTGGTCAATATTGTGAACAACAAGCGTCGGATAATCTCCTGAAAAATTAGTCTCTATCCCGTCGATTTTTGCTATATTAATGCGCGAGCCTCCAAGCGATTCGCCCACAACCTCAAGCTTTCTTCCCGTCACCCCGGTGAGTTTGAGCTGTGCCGTGTTAGGATGAGCCTCCTTCAAATCAGACTCCCCGAAAATAACCTCCATTCCGCGCTGCTTCGCAATATTAAGACTTTCCGGTATTCTGTAATCATCCGGTTTCATTCCCATAAGCCCCGCAACAAGCGCCATTCTGGTACCGTGCCCTTTACCTGTAGCCAGAAAAGAGCCGTACAGAAGTATTTCAGCTTTAACTATTTCTTCTCCCATCAGTTTTCTTGAAATATAACCTATTTTTGCGGCTCCTGCCGTGTGCGAGCTTGAAGGACCAACCATTACGGGTCCGATAATATCAAAAATATTCATTTTCCACTTTCTCCATAAAAAATTAAAAAATCTCGCAAAGCGAGATTCTCCGCCGCAGTGCGCTCCCCGGCGGAGTATGTTTTTACTTTATAGGAAACGAAGTTTCCTATAAAGTAAAAACATAAAGGCGCCTATATCCATAGATATAAGCGCCTTTGCTTAAAAAAATAATGTTTACGGGGCTTATTATAATTATCTTTCCCCGATGTGTCAAATATATTCTTCAGCGGATTTCACTTTATTTTTTTAAGGAGTAAAACGTATTGCAATAAATTAATAATAATTATTTAAAATTCAGGCATTTTCATGAAAGCAGCCCTTTATAAATTTCATAATCCTCCTGCTTAAACACATTAAATATCACTTTTTCTATTCGTGAGTCTGACTTCATAAATTCATAAACTGTATGCACGGCTATTTCGGCGGCTTTTTTGCGCGGAAAATGAAACTCTCCTGTGGAGATACAGCAAAAAGCAACGCTTTTAAGTCCGTTATCGGCAGCAAGCTCAAGACATGCCTTGTAGCAGTCCTCAAGCTGTCTGCAATGTTTTTCCGTAAGTTGTCCGTATACAATCGGTCCCACCGTATGAAGAACATACGCGGAAGGCAGATTATACGCGGGCGTGATTTTAGCAGTACCCGTGGGCTCGTCATATCCCTGCTCTGACATCAGCTCATCACACGCCAGACGAAGCTGAATACCCGCAGCACTGTGAATGGCATTATCTATACAGCCATGGCAAGGTACAAAACATCCCAAAAGTTTAGAATTTGCGGCATTTACAACCGCATCAGCTCTCAATGTTGTAATATCCCCCTGCCACAGATAAATTCCCTTTTTAACAGGTGTCAGTTCCTCAGGTGTGACAATTTTCTTTTTTGACAGTTCCTCCTGTAAATATTCGTCCTGAATATTTAAAAAGCTCTCCGAGACAGGTTTTGGAGGACGTATATTCATCAGACTGCGAAGCAGTCTCTTCTGCCCGTCAGGAGATGACGGTATCTCAACAGTCCGATACATACCATTCTCCCGCAGCAGTTCATTTATTAAAAATAATCTTTTCTCACTGTGCTTCATAGACTTTTGCCCTCCTCAGACCGTGTAATATCACATAAATCCGATACTGCCTCTGCCATATCACAATTTATTCCGACTGCCCGCTCATTAAGACCAGCCGGAATAACAGCCTCGTTCAAATTCAGACGTATGAGCGACAAATCTTTATTTTCACGCGCCATTTTTTCAAAAGGAAAGCGGATAATGACAGGCGTGTTAAATCCAACTCCAAGCTCAAGCATCACTCCTTTTTTTCCTTTCATGTTTTGGAGAAACTCGCCGTAGCTCTCCGCCGCACTGTGCCAGCTTTCATCCTCAACAAAATATCTGTCGCATCTCAAATTCATCGCCATGTTCCCTCCGCACACAGGACACTTCGGCACTAGATATGACGGCACAAGACAATCCTTTCTCTCCGTGTCCATTTGGCGAAACATCTCCTGCGCGTCATAAGTCTTTTGATGACAACCCTTTTCACACTGAATAAGCCCATAGTCGCCCTGAGTTGCAAAAATACGGTCAGGCGCAAAGCCCGCCTTGTAAAACTGATGGTCCACATTTGTTGTAATTACAAAATAATCCTTGTCTTTCACCAGCTCATAAAGCTGTCTGTAAAAAGGCAGCGCCGGCGGCAAAATTCTGTTAATCATACTGTGTTTTGACCAATAGCCCCATTTTGCCTCCTCCGTCGGGAACGGATAAAATCCCGCAGAATACATATCCCTCATATTTGCCGCTCCATATTTATCGATAAATTCCGCGAAATTATCCGTAAATCTTTTTCCGCTGTACATAAGACCTGCTGCAGACGACGTTCCCGCTCCTGCTCCAATGAGAATAAAATCGGCTTCTCTTATAAGTTCAGCAGCATTTTTTATCTGTTCTTCATAAGGAGTATTTTGAAAAATATAGTCCTTTGCCGGAGTTGCGCAAAGAAACTGATTCCAATCTGTTTTTTCTTTTTTGATTTTTTCAGGCTTTATTTTTCCTGTACCTATCATTATCTACCGCCTCCATATACTTCTGTCTTGCGCATATAGCTTTGATTTAAACTAATAATTTTATTTGCGTTTATGTTGTAATGTTTTTTATTACATCATAAATATAACTCACTTTTGTTGTAATGTCAATAGTTACAATCAGCTTTTATATCATTGATTTAGTGACAGATGCATACATTGTACGGCTCTTTTAATATCGGTCAGAATAAACACATAATTTTACAGTTCTCTCAGCATTCCGCTCTTTTTTAATACCGGTCTTAAAATCAAGTAAATAACAGACGCAAAAACAACCGCGATTACAGCATTTACAACAGTTGTCACCGCTCCTATTTTCGCAAGCGTCTTTGATAAATCCTGTGGAACGCCCAGAATATACATTTTATAAAAATACCCTGCAATCGGGTCGGCAAATATATTAAACACCATTCCTGCGGCGCTTGAGACCGCAGTTGCAAATGTAACATATTTTGCCGAATGCTCCCTGGACAGTTTAAAACCTCTGTGAGCCACAAGACCGACAATGAGCCCAATGCAAAGCTTAAGGACAAATGTCTTAGGCGCGCTTGTCACATATGATGTTGTCAAATCGCTTATCGTCATTCCGACTGCTCCTGCAAGACCACCCCACGGACCGCCGACAAGAAGAGCCGCGAGAACACAAAATGTATTTCCAAAATGAAACATTGTCTTCTCCGTCCCCACAGGAATATCAATTTTTATAAAGGTTGCGCCCACATAACATAATGCCGCGCACAATGCAGCCTGTGAAAGTACTTTTACATAATCGTTTGATTCTTTCATAACATACCTCCGTTATATTTTATTTTATTGGAACTTATATTCTCTGAAACCGTCTTATACTTCTTTATATAAATTCCTTTCAACGAAGCTTACTCTATATCTGATATTATTCATATTGCCAATTTACATTTATTTTTTATTGCCAGATTTGTATTTTTTACAGCTATAACACAATATAATTCCATAAACTTGAACATTTAAAAAAACTGTCATATAATATTTATTTGTACATTTATAATAATTAAATACAGGAGAAAGCAATATGGACGATAAAAAAGACTTTTTGGGAAAAGCTCCAATAGGAAAACTGTTATTAAGACTTGCGCTGCCTACTGTAACCGCACAGATCATCAATATGCTCTATAATATTGTTGACAGAATGTATATAGGACATATAAAAGATGTCGGAGCACTGGCTCTGACCGGAGTTGGCGTATGTATGCCGATTATAATGATTGTATCTGCCTTCGCGGCGCTTGTAGGAAACGGCGGCGCTCCGCGCGCATCTATTTCTATGGGACAGGGAGACTACAAATCCGCTGAGAAAAACCTCGGAAACTGTTTTGTGCTTCAAATAATTATTTCTGTAGTCCTGACGGCAGTTCTGCTTGTTGGAAACCGCAGTTTTCTCATGGCATTCGGCGCCAGTGAAAATACAATTCAATACGCGCTTGAATACATGAATATTTATGCTCTCGGAACTATATTCGTTCAGCTCACTCTGGGAATGAACGCTTTTATCACGGCACAAGGCTTTGCAAAGACAGGTATGCTGTCCGTACTCATAGGCGCCGTAGCCAATATTATTCTGGACCCTATATTTATTTTCGGTTTCAATATGGGTGTGAGTGGTGCCGCTTTAGCTACTATTATCTCACAGGCATTCTCATGCATTTGGGTGCTTGCTTTCCTCTTCGGCAAAAAAACACTTCTCAGAATACGAAGAGAATATATGAGATTATCCGCAAAAATTATACTCCCGACTCTTGCTCTGGGCTCTTCTACATTTGTCATGCAGGCAAGCGAAAGTGTTATCTCTGTGTGCTTTAACTCCTCTCTCCTAAAATACGGAGGCGATATTGCAGTCGGCGCAATGACAATACTGACAAGCGTAATGCAGTTTGCAATGCTTCCGCTTCAGGGTCTCGGACAGGGCGCGCAGCCTATTATCAGCTATAATTACGGAGCCAGGAACAAACAGCGCGTCAGCAGCGCATACAAACTGCTGTTAAAGGCAAGCCTTACATACTCTGTTCTTCTGTGGCTGTTTGTCATGATTTTTCCACAGGGCTTTGCCATGATGTTTACATCAGACACAGCGCTTTTAGATTTCACTAAGAATGCCCTTAGAATTTACATGGGCTCAATGTTTTTATTCGGTATACAAATGGCATGTCAGATGACATTTACAGCACTCGGAAAAGCAGTCGATTCAATTATTGTTGCAGTTATGAGAAAGTTTGTACTTCTGCTTCCGCTTATCTACATTATGCCTAACATAGTTACAGCCGATAAGACAAACGCAGTATACATGGCAGAGCCTATTGCTGATTTTCTCGCAGTAAGTTTCACGGCTGTACTGTTCATATTTGAATTTAAAAAAGCTCTGAGGAGTATATCCACAGAGTCACAAAAAGCTTAATATTGTTAATATTATTATGAGGTCGCAACTTGCGACCTCATACTTTTGCCGACAGTTAAATTTCCGCAACAGTAAACAAATTAATTTTTAAAAAGGTTTTCAATAGATTCCCCGGCGGATTTTATTCCGTCTCCGAGATTTTTTGCCATATTCTTGGCCTTTTTGTCAAGCTCTTTCTCCTTGGCAAACGTAACTGCCTTATCGGCTGCATTATTCGCCACGTCAACAGCTTTCCCAACTCCGTTTAATACCTTTTGTTTATTTATCATTGCCATCTTTAATCCCTGCCCTTCAAAATTTTATTTCTGCTGGCAGCTCTTCCGGTGAAAGCTCCCGCAGCAGCATATTTGACTGAAGCTTTTCTGCTATCTCTATTATGCACCAAAATTCAATTTTATACTACTGTGCGAACTGACTTTCATACAAATTTTTATAAAATCCGTTTTTGGCAAGAAGCTCCTCATGCCTTCCCTGCTCTATTATATGTCCGTCTTTCATAACAAGAATAACGTCAGCCGATTGAATTGTGGAAAGTCTGTGAGCAACTATAAAACTGGTTCGCCCCTCCATAAGTCTGTTAAAAGCATTTTGAATTTTTATCTCAGTTCTTGTATCGATTGATGAAGTTGCCTCATCAAGAATAAGCATTGGCGGACGGCACAGCATAACCCTTGTTATACATAGGAGCTGCTTTTGTCCCTGGGACAGGCTCCCTCCGTCCTCTCCTATTACCGTGTCGTACCCGTTGGGCAGACGCTTTATAAATCCATGAGCATAGGACGCCTTTGCCGCAGCGATTACCTCATCATCAGTTGCATCAGGCTTTCCCATAACAATATTCTCACGGATAGTTCCGCTTTTAAGCCATGTATCCTGTAAAACCATTCCATATCCGGCTCTCAGGGAACGTCTTGTCATTTCCCTTATATCAATTCCTGACACATCAATATTGCCGCTGTTCACATCATAAAAACGCATAAGCAGGTTTATTATTGTGGTTTTTCCGCAGCCTGTAGGGCCTACAATAGCAATTTTCTGACCTTTCTTAACATGCAGATTAAAATTCTCAATAAGTCTTTTGTCCGGAACATATGAAAAATATACTTTGTCCAAATCAACTCTGCAGTCAACCTCGGTAAGCTCAACAGCCGTTTCACTCTCAGCCGTCTCCGGCGTCTCCTCTATAAGCTCAAACACTCTCGCCGCGCACGCAACAGCATTCTGCAGTTCGGTTATAACTCCCGAAATCTCATTAAACGGTTTTGTATACTGATTTGCATAGCTCAAAAAACATGAGAGCTGTCCGACTGAAATTCCTCCGTAAATAGCAGTGATTGCCCCGGTAACGGCAACGCCTGCATAAACCAGACTGTTGACAAACCTTGTTGCCGGATTGGTAATTGACGAGAAAAATATGGCATTAACCGAATATCTCTGAAGCCTTTCGTTTATCTCGTCAAACTGATTTACAGCCTCCCGCTCATGGCAGTACGCGCTTACAACCTTCTGACCTCCAATCATCTCGTCGATAAGAGCCGTCTGCTCTCCTCTTGTCTCTGACTGAAGCTTGAACATTTTATAAGTCTTTTTTGCAATAAAACTTGCCACCAAAAAGGAAACAGGTGTTATAACCACTACAACCAGCGTAATTTTCACATCAATAGAAAGCATAAACAGCAGTGTTCCCAAAATAGTCATCACACCCGAAAAAAACTGTGTAAATCCCATTAAAAGCCCGTCCGCAAACTGGTCTACATCAGCTATGACACGGCTCACTATTTCTCCGTATGAATGTCCGTCAATATATTTGAGGGGAAGATGCTCTATTTTCTCTATCGCCTCATCCCTTATATCACGCGTGACGTGGTATGTAATTTTATTGTTGCATATATTCATAATCCATTGCGACAATGCCGTAATTCCTATTACAACTCCTATGCCCGCAAGCACTCCCGCAACCGCCTGAAAATCTACATTTGACGGACCTATTATATAGTCAATAGCATCCCCCACAAGAATAGGGACATAGAGCGACGACGCAACCGTGACTGTAGCCATTATGACTGAAAGCACCAAAAATACCCAATATCTCTTAATTCTGTATAAAACCTTTTTTACTGTTTCAGAGGAGACTCTTTTGCCTTTTTTGTCTGTCATATTAAATTGCCTCCTTCTTAAACTGTGAATAATAAATTTCCTGATAAACCTCACAGCCTGCAAGCAGCTCATCGTGAGTTCCTATTCCCGCGACCGCTCCGTCATCAAGCACTATTATCTTATCCGCGTGCATAAGTGACGCCGCTCTCTGCGACACTATAAACAGCGTAGGAGGCGGACTCATTTCACGAATAGATTTTCTGAGAGACGCATCAGTTGCAAAATCGAGAGCTGACGCGCTGTCGTCAAGTATCAGAATATCCGGTTTTCTTACAATGGCTCTCGCTATCGTCAGTCGCTGACGCTGTCCGCCCGACAGATTTTTTCCGCCCTGGTCTACAAACGAGTCAAGCTTTCCGTCCTTTTTTTCTACAAACTCTCTCGCCTGTGAAATATCAAGAGCCTTCATTATCTCTTCATCTGTGGCATTTTTATCTCCCCACTTTATATTTTCGCGAATTGTTCCCTTAAATAAAAGCGCTTTCTGTAAAACAACCGCGACTCTGTTTCTAAGTGATTCTATATTATATTCCCTGATATTCCTTCCGTTTATTAAAACCTCTCCGCCTGTGGCATCGTAAAAACGCGCAATCATGTTGACAAGCGATGATTTTCCCGAGCCTGTACCGCCGATAACACCAACAGTCTCTCCATGCATCGCCGTAAAGCTGACATTTGAAAGCGCCTCTTCACCGCCGCCTGCATACCTGAGCGACACATTCCTGAATTCGACTGCCGGAACATTCTCTGCCTTTGGTGTCTGTGCGGCAATCCCCGAATTATTTCCTGTATCATCGGCAGCTTCACCAAACATTACGCTTCCGTCCTGCATGTTTGAATTTACCTCAAAAACGCCGTCTATTCTGTTTGCGCAGGCAAGCGCCTTTGTAATATTAATAACAAGGTTTGCAAGTTTAATAAGCTCAACCAAAATCTGTGACATATAGTTATAGAGCGCCACAACCTGTCCCTGTGTCAATGCTCCTGTATTAACACGGAGAGCCCCGATCCAGATAAGTATTATAACGGCAATATTTACAACCAGATATGTCAGAGGATTCATTAAGCCCGAAATTTTTCCTACAAACTTCTGAAGATGATTAAGCTCCTCGTTAGCCGCCTTAAAACGCTTAACCTCATCTTCCTCTTTATTAAATGCTCTTATAACACGAACTCCGGTCAAATTCTCTCTTGTAATGCCAAGAATTTTGTCAAGCCCGCTCTGCACCTTTTTATACAGGGGCCGTGTAGAGAGCATAATCCCGAATACTATTACCGCAAGCACCGGTATCGCCGCAACAAATACCAGAGCAGACCGTACATCAATCGTAAACGCCATAATCATAGCGCCTAACACTATAAACGGCGAGCGCAAAAACAATCTGAGCACAAGGTTGACGCCGTTCTGCACCTGATTTATGTCACTTGTCATTCTCGTTATAAGTGTAGATGTTCCTATTGTATCCATTTCCGAAAAAGAAAGGCTCTGAATATGAGAAAACAAATGGTGGCGCATCTGTGTCGCGCAGCCCACAGCCGCCTTTGCCGAAAAATACTGTGCAGTTATAGAGCAAACCAGCCCTATAACCGCAAGTGCTATAAGCAGCAGACACATTTTTACAATGTAACCTTTATCTTCCCCGGCAATTCCCACATCAATAATTGAAGATACAACCAACGGAACAAATAATTCAAACGTGGCCTCCAGCATTTTAAAAAGAGGCGCTAATACACATTCTCTCTTATACCGTCTTAAGTACATCCATATTCTTTTCATCAGATATTATTCTCCTCAAGCACCTTTTTCAAAGCCTTTGCCGACTCCTGAAGTCTGGTTATCTCATCATAATTAAGTGAAATAGGCACTTTGCCCTGCGCGCCGTTTTTTCCGACAATCGCAGGCATTGAGAGAGCAACATCATTAATACCGTACTCACCGTGCATCATACTCGAAATAGGCATTATAGATTTTTCATCGCGCATAATCGCTTCACATATACGCTTTACAGACATCGCAATTCCATAATAGGTGGCATGCTTCTTTTCAATAATCTCATAAGCGCTGTTTTTAACATCATTTGCTATTTTTTCCATAGCTTCATGATGATTGTGATGTCCTCGCATCTCACAGAAATCATCCAACTCAATTCCCGATACATTTGCACAGCTCCACGCAGCTATCTCACTGTCTCCGTGCTCTCCGATTATAAACGCGTGAACGCTCCTGCTGTCAACCTCAAGATGACTTCCCAAAGCCTCCTTGAGTCTGGCTGTATCCAGTACGGTGCCAGAGCCTATTACACGGTTTTCAGGAAACCCGCTGAGTTTAATCGCAGTGTACGTAAGAATATCAACAGGGTTTGAGACAATAAGCAATATCCCCTTACAGTCACGGCTTTTTATTTCAGGAATTATTGACTGGAAAATCCCGACATTCTTCTTTACCAGATCAAGTCTTGTCTCTCCCGGCTTCTGGTTTGCACCTGCTGTGATAACTATAATGGAAGCGTCTACAATATCATCATATCCGCCCGCATAAATCTTCATAGGCCTTGCAAACGGCGTTCCGTGTGTTATGTCAAGAGCCTCTCCCTCTGCTTTATCATGGTCTGAATCAATGAGCACCATCTCCGAAAATAATCCGCTCTGCATTAACGCAAACGCTGACGCCGAGCCGACAAAACCGCAGCCAATAACAGCTATCTTCCTTAAATTTACACACCCGCATTCCTTTACCTCACTGCTTTGTGTTTTACTGTCATTTAATTTAAAATCGTCCATACAATATCCTCCCTGCTGCATCTTATAAAGTTTAAATACTCACCGTTTTGCTTCGGCGCAGAGCCCAAGCACATGTCCGGTTTTCCCATATACATTATATTACCGGGAAAGCGCGACAACCGCATGTATTTTGTCATCTACAAGCATAACGACAAAATATTCCCCTTTATCCTCAAAATATCTGCATATTACTGTGTCCTCAGGCTTTATTTCCTTCTTATACTGAATACGTATCTGTGAAAATTCTGCGTTTTCATAAACCTCCTGCGGCAAAACCTCATATGCTGCATCCAGATAATTAATATTATGCATATGACTGTTTATATCTATATCCCGTCTTTGGATATGATATACACATTCCCGAGCTTCTTTTAGCTTATTCTCAGAAAATTCCAGTTTATCCATTCCGTTTTCAAAAACATGTTTTTTTTCAGAATTATATAAACCGACAATATCCTCTGTTAGACGTACAGGTCTGTGCTTTTCGGTATCTGTCAGCAGCCACCTTGATGTTCCTGCCGCAAATATCTGCCCTGACTGGCTTTTCAGCTCAAAATCTCTGTATGCACACAGTCTGTCCATTTCTCTTGACCATGTATATGCTTCAATTTCACTTCCGTACTTTGGTCTGTTAAAAATCTTTATCTGCCAGTCAAGCAAGACCCATGCACGCTTTTTAGTTTCCACCTCAAGCACGCCGTAACCTACACTTGCGGAATGAGCGCAAGCCACATCTTCCATTATCGCCATAAGAGCCCTGTCAGTTGCCTGGCTGTTCTTTCCTATATCTTCCATTCCTATTTTATAATTGTTTTTGTAAATCATTTTAATCTCCATTCCGGAGTGATTTATAAATCTGCTCTCCCATACATTTATTTGTAATAATAGCACATACAGGAAATAATCACAAGAAAAAGAGCCTTTGCCGGAGTACCGCAGGCGTTTTTTGCCAGCTTGACAACCTTTTTGCAAAGACTCTTTTTAATTTTTATTATTATTTTAACTCTATTGATATATATTTATTTTACGGCAGTCCTGTCATTATCACCTGTAATCTCATAAATGCCTCTCCGATTGATTACCCCAATATCTTCCAATGTATTAATCATACGGTAGACTGTTGCAGTTCCGATACCGCTGTCTCGCTTAACTGCCCTGTAATAGATTTCCTTACAGCTGAAACAATCTCCCTCCAGAATTATATCCAGCAGTATCAATCGCTGTTTTGTGATACGGAAGCCGTTTTCTCTTAATTTTTGGATAACCATCTCTTTGTGCATAATTCCTCTGCCTTCCTATTAATGACAGCCGCCGCATTTGCCGCAATCGCCGCTGCACTGTGACTTACCGGACTTCTTGTCTTTAATCATGCCTCTTAATATAAAACCTATTAAACATATAAGAATAACTCCAACAATTACAGTTCCCATCAAGCCACTCCTTTCAAAATTGATACAGGTTATTAAATTATTTTAAGCGCCTGCCTTAACACCTTTTTTAATATCTACCTTTAACGTCTTGCTTTCTTTATATGGTCTGAACAGAAGATAAAGGAAAGCTATAACCAGAATAAACGCTACTGCTGTCCATATATTAAATACTCCATCAGCAATGAGTCTTCCTATATTGTATACGCAAAGTGATACTATATAAGCGAAACCGCACTGGTATCCGATTGCTGCCCATGTCCATTTAGCATTATTCATCTCTCTCTTAATGGCGCCGATAGCTGCGAAGCAAGGAGCACAGAGAAGATTAAACGTAAGGAATGAAAAACCTGCCAGCTTAGTGAACTGAAGCGCGAGCTCGGAATAAACCGAAAGCTCTCCGCCGCCATAAAGAATACCCATTGTACCAACGATATTTTCCTTAGCTACAAGTCCGGTAATTGAAGCAACCGCTGCCTGCCAGTTACCCCATCCAAGCGGTACGAATATCCATGCGAGCGCATTTCCTATCTGTGCAAGTATACTCATATCAATCTCATCCTCCGCCAGCATACGGAAGCCTTCGTCTGTAAATCCGAAGTATGTCAAAAACCATATAACTATTGTAGAGAGAAGGATGATTGTACCTGCTTTCTTGATAAACGACCAGCCGCGCTCCCACATACTTCTGAGCACATTGCCGACTGTAGGGAGATGGTACGCCGGGAGCTCCATAACAAACGGAGCCGGGTCTCCCATAAACATCTTTGTCTTTTTTAATATAATACCTGAAACAATGATCGATGCCATACCTATAAAATATGCCGATGTTGCCACCCACGGTGAGCCGCCGAAAATCGCGCCTGCAATCATCGCGATAAAAGGCACCTTAGCTCCGCAAGGTATAAATGTTGTCGTCATAATTGTCATACGGCGGTCTCTCTCGTTTTCAATGGTACGTGACGCCATGATGCCGGGAACACCGCAGCCCGTACCTACAAGTATAGGAATAAATGACTTTCCCGAAAGACCGAATCTTCTGAAAATTCTGTCCATAATAAACGCGATACGCGCCATATATCCGCATGCTTCCAAAATAGCAAGCATCAAGAACAAAACTAACATCTGAGGCACGAAACCAAGCACAGCGCCTACACCTGCTACAATACCGTCGAGTATAAGCCCCTCTAACCATGCCGCACAGCCGATTGCCTCAAGGCCATTGCCTATAAGCACAGGAATTCCAGGCACCCAAACACCATAAGCAGCAGGGTCGGGAGCAGCGCCCTCATACTTTATCGCCATATCTATGGCTGCTGTTATAGCCGCGCTGTCTGCCGTTTCATCTGCGGTTTCAAGTGTCTCTTCATCCTCAATAGTATAATCCACTGAGTCTGACGATCTAACCATAGCTTTAAGCTCCGTAAGAGCATTTACAGCTTCCGCAGAATTATAATTCTCTGCCTCTGTATCTATTGCCTCCGCGATTGACTCTCCGCTTGTTCCGAGACTTTCTGCATAAGCGCTGATAATTGCATCTGAATCTCCGTACTCTTCTGCGGCCTCCTCATATGCCGAGCTTCCTATTCCAAACAGGTGGAAACCGTCACCGAACAATCCGTCATTAGCCCAGTCAGTAGCTGCTGTTCCCACTGTAACCATAGATATATAGTAAACAAGAAACATAACTGCCGCAAAAATAGGAAGCGCTAATATTCTGTTTGTCACAATCCTGTCTATTTTATCGGACGTCGTAAGTTTGCTCTTATTTGGTGATTTCTGTATACACTCTCCGATAATTGAAGAAATATATGTATATCTCTCATTTGTAATAATACTCTCTGTATCGTCATCAAACTCATCCTCAAGAGCCTTAATCTCAGCAGATACATCCGGAACTGATTTTAGCTGCTGTCCGATTTTATCATCCTTTTCGAGAAGCTTAATTGCAAAGAAGCGTCTCTGCTCTTCCAGCACATCGCCAAGCTTTTCTTCGACTGACGAGATGACGCTCTCCACACTGTCAGCAAACTTGTGGACAGGCGCCGCCGCCTTTCTGCTTGCCGCCTCAACCGCCTTGTTTGCCGCTTCCATAACTCCTGTTCCCTTGAGCGCGGAAATTTCAATAACATCGCAGCCAAGCTTTTTACTGAGTTTGTCAATATTAATTTTATCTCCGCTCTTCTTTACAAGGTCCATCATGTTTACAGCCATAACAACCGGAATGCCAAGCTCCATAAGCTGTGTTGAGAGATAGAGGTTTCTCTCGATATTAGTTCCGTCCACGATATTCAAAATCGCGTCCGGCCTCTCCGAAATAAGATAATTTCTTGCGACAACCTCTTCAAGCGTATACGGAGACAACGAGTAAATACCTGGCAAATCCATGATTGTTACATCTTTATTACCCTTGAGCCTGCCTTCCTTTTTTTCTACCGTAACACCCGGCCAGTTTCCCACAAACTGATTAGAACCGGTCAGAGCATTAAACAATGTCGTCTTACCGCAGTTCGGATTACCTGCTAATGCAATTTTCAAAGACATTTCCATCCTCCTAAATAATAACCTGATAATTGTTAGTTTACAGTTATTTTTGTTCGTTTTCTCTAACTTGTATGTAAAAAAAATATTTGTGCTGCTTTTACCCGACTTCTATCATCTGAGCATCGGCTTTTCTCAAAGAAAGCTCATAACCTCTAACTGTTA
>CASFUI010000046.1 GCA_949297565.1 uncultured Eubacteriales bacterium | reverse complement strand
TTGAGTAAATACTCGTACTGAGCACGGTTTTGTAAGTCTTTTAAACGCCGCTGTGATAGCTGTTAATTCAGACTGATTTTCGGTTACATCCTTAAGCATTCCAGTTCCGTCACGCCGCACAGTTTTACCGTTCAGCTCGCACTCAAGAATGTATGAATAGTACGCATGCCTGTTTACCCTCGGTCCTCTTGCTGTTGTCGCTATGTAAATATTAACTTCCTGCACCTTATTCCCTCCTTCTCATTCTTGCGTTTATGTAGAAAAATCCGTTAAAATCGTTAAAATATACATTTGACTCTAAGAACTCATAGTCCGGGTACCATGAGCTTATTTCTTTTTCGCGCTCGGGCTTGTCCCGCACAAATTTGTCTATAAATCTTCCAAGCGGGGCATAGTTTCCCTTGCCGCCTTTTCTTTTGCTGTGTACTTTTCTTACCCGGAACTGCTCAAGACCTGTTGAACAACTCCAAAACTTCTCGTATTTTGCTTTATCCTTGTTCTTTGTTATGTAATTAGCCATTCCGGTAAGACCGTATCTGTCCTTCTGAAGCCGGCGCACCTGATTTCGGTTTCCGCATTTCCATAAACTCTCCACAATATCCATATCCATAAGCCCATCCATGATGATATGGTAATGCCACCTGACTTTGGCTTCCTCATCATGTTCTATGACATACAAATATTTTGCTTTGGTAAGACCGCGCTTTTTCCGGTGGTAATTGATGCGTTTGATATAGTTACCCATAATTCTGACCGCCTCTTTCCTGTCAGCCGGCTCTTTCCCGTCCTCGCATGTGAGAGTCAGCCAGATGTCTTTGTTCGTAAAATTGTGTGCTATGAGTCTCTGGCAATATTTGACCGCATTTTTGTTGTTTAAATTTTTCTGTGTCTCTTTGTTTTTTATTCTTCCCTCCGGAGGCACTTCATCCATTGAGCGAAACTCGGGGAAGATTTCTATTTCGAGCTGCTCCCCGGCACGGATTTCTTTGCAGGCATATATTGATTTGTACCTGCTCTTTAACATGAACTCCAAGAAGAACTCATTTAAATCCTCTATGCTTTTGTTGTATGCAGCCTCATAGTCATACTCGATGTAATTCATTCCCCGTTTCATGCCTTACCCCTTTTTCGCAGAGTTGTTAATATTTATTACAAGCCCGAAAAACAGTTGTTTTATACCTCTTTTATGCTGTTTATGTAATAAATAAATGTTTGGTAAACTCTGTATTTTAATTTTTTGAGAGGAGACGGCGCTCCTCTCATTTTTTGTGATATATATTTAGTGCTTTGTAAAATTTATAAAAGCTGGGCGTTCTGCCGCCTGTCTATGTCGAACTTAAGCTGACCGTCGGGCTCTTCCCTTATCTTTTTTGATGCATCAAGCCTGAATGCCGGCTTGCATACTTCGCAGTCGCAGCGCTCCCCGGGGTCGAGGTGCGCGCCGCAGCGCGGGCATATCGTAAAATACATGTGCTTTTCCCTCCGGATTGTGTTATAGTTATATTGTATTTTTTTAAATTTTTACCCCCTTGACCGGCTTTTTGGCCGGTCTTTTCTATTCTTTTATGATGCGCGTAATCCTTCCGTCGTTTATCTCGTAGCTGTATCCTTCACCGGCGTGGAACGCATATAAGCCTACGAGCGTCATCTCGTTGATGTCTGATTTGTGATGCCCCTGTTTTACGAGGCGGGGCTGACGTCTCTTTCCTGTCGCTTTTCTTATTAAATCTTTGATTTTCATATAGCCTCCTGTCTATAACAACGCTCTGTTGTACTGGTGCAACTTTACTATTTTCATAATGGTGTATTTTTTTCTTTGACCAATATTTTACTTCTATCCTTTCATAACCTCTTCTACTGTTATGCCAAGATAATCTGCCAGTTTAGCTGGGCTTATGTGATATGTGTAACACGTACTGTTCTCATTTTTCCAAGCTCCGCCTATTGGCAAAGCATTATGTATGAGAGCTCCCTGAACAGAAAGCACTGACATATCTAATAACTCTGCTGCCCTTTTAACACTTACTCGTCCCTGTATGAAAATCACCTCCTCCGCTAATTTAGTTGTTTCTGCAATCGCCAAAATCCATTTTAATTTGATTTAGTAGGCAAAAAAATATAGTCTAATGGCATCTCGTACAAAGCACTTAACTCCATTGCTTGGGAAGTTTTGGGCTCAGAAATACCCTTTTCCCAATTAACTACAGTCTGCTTACTAACATGCATAGCTTTTGCAACGCTATCCTGTGTCATACCGGCATTTACTCTCGCTGCTGCAAGACTTATTTGTATTTCTTTCTTCTTACTCATACTAGCTCCTTTTCTTTTAATGTCCACATTATAAATCCATTTTAATTTGATGTCAATACTAAAATCTAATTTTATTTTATTTTTGGTTGCAAATAATCAAATTTAGATGTATTATTGATGTACAAATATATGGAGGTAAATTGCATGTCCGATGAATTACAAAAAAAGATATTTTCACGTAATCTTAATAAATATATTAATTCAAGCGGTAAAAAGCAAAACGAAATTGCTGCTGATATAAATGTCATTCCTCAAACTCTAAACTCTTGGTGTACTGGTCAGGCAATGCCGAGAATAGGGAAAATACAATTATTAGCAGATTATTTTGGAATTAATAAATCCGATTTATTAGAAGATAAAGACGATAGCAATGAAGACGATTACTACCTCAACGACGATGCTCGTGACATGGCTCAGTTCTTATATGACAACCCTGATTACAAAGTTCTATTCGATGCATCGAGAAAGGTTAAAAAAGAGGATATTGAATTTGTCAAACAAATGTTAGACAGATTTAATAAAGACTAATAACATGCGAAAGGGGGATAAATATGGAAACAACGGTGATATACGCAGATATGCCTACTACTATTAAAGCATACACAGTAGTCAACAGCGATAATACATACACAATAGTGTTGAACTCTCGGTTGAGCAGAGAGCAGCATCTTCTGTCGTACTATCACGAAATGAAGCACATTGAAAATAACGACTACGATAAAAAATGTGATGTAAATATTATTGAATTTCAAGCACATAGTTAAATACAAGGGGGATATTTAAATGAAAACTAATTCTGATAAAACGCTAATAACTTTAATGTGGATTTTGCTGATATTCTTTCCGCCCGTTGGGCTTATTATTATGTGGTTAAAGCAAGATGAAATAAACTTCAGCAAAAATAAAAAAATAGTTGTGACTGCTATTTTTAGCGTTTACACGGTAATTTTATTTATAGCGGTTATAAATCAAAATCATGAAGACGTCGCATCAAACAATATTTCTAATGTGCAGGCTACATATTACAGTGACAGTGAAACGGCTTCACCAGATAATGAAGCAACTCAGCCTAATACTGAAATAAAAAGTTCCATATCAACAGAGACTCAAACTGAACTCGCAACACAGTCTGAAACTATGGCACAAAACTTGCAGACGACTATCAGCGCGGAGAATACATTTGTTTTGAATAATTCAACTAAAAAATTTCATAAACAGACATGTTCCGAGGTTGAGAAAATAAAAGAGGAAAACAAGTCATATTACACCGGAACTGCTGACGAAGTTGAGGACATGGGATATTCGCCATGTGGAAAATGCAATCCATGATTAATTATAATAACAAACGCCCCGTGCTGGTAAGCAAGGCATATAGAGTATAAATCAATAAGACTACAAAAGACTTTAGAATATAAAAAGCAGAAGGAAGGTGGAAATTTTCTTTTTTTATGAGTTCGATGAAGATACTGGTATAACAACTCCGTACCAGGTCGATGAACAGGATTTAAGTCCAGAGGAGTTTGAGTTTTTTAACGACACCGTACGCAAAGTATGGAGTTCGAAAGAAGAAGAATGGTATTTCTCTATCCAAGATGTCTTAAAACAACTTACAGATAGCACAGACGTTAAACAATATATTAAAAAAATGAGAAGCCGAGACCCTGTATTAAACGCCAACTGGGGTACAATTTGTACCCTAGTTGTTATGCCTGCTTCTGACGGAAAATTACGACATATTCAAGCAGCAACTACTGAGGGTATTCTTCGTATCATTCAATCCATTCCATCCAAAAAAGCTGAGCCATTCAAAATATGGCTTGCTAAAGTCGGAAAAGAACGCCTTGATGAAATGGCAGACCCTGAGAAAGCTCTCGACAGAGGATTATCGTACTACAAAGAAAAGGGATATTCAGATGAATGGATTCGGCAGAGGTTACAATCAAAAACAATTCGAGATGAGCTTACAGATGAATGGAAGCGTGTTGGCATATCCGATTCTAAAGATTATGCTATGCTAACGAATATTTTAACTGTTGCATGGTCAGGCAAGACTGTTCAGAAGTATAAGCAATATAAAGGATTACATAAAGAGAACTTACGCGACAATATGACGAATATTGAACTCACTCT
>CASFUI010000045.1 GCA_949297565.1 uncultured Eubacteriales bacterium | reverse complement strand
TTCTTGCCAGAATTTTAAAAACGCCAGTCACGACAGTACTTATTCCTGCGATACTGACTATTGTTCCGGGAGCAGGAATGTATCAGACGGTGTATTACCTGTTTCTGTCAGATATGGATCAGGCAATTCCGAGCCTTGTCAACACAATCGGTGCAGCAGGGGCGATTGCTACGGCAATATTTATTGTGGATGCGTTTGTGGTGGTTCTGAAGAAAATTTTTTTGTATGAGCACGGAACTAAGCCGTAAGGATCGCATTAAACTGACTAATTATTACATTTAAAATACATGTTTTTACATCAATATAGAAGGGTATTTTAATATGTGTTATATTAATAACATAGTATTGTGAGTCAAAATGAATAATTTTTCAGTTGGGGGGAATGTTAAATGAATATTGCAGTTATTAATGAGGATGAAGCCTTCTGCCGCCGTATAAAGCGAATGATTTTTAATATATCTAAAGAGACAAAGATATATATAAGAACATTTATATTTAACGACGTGCAGGAGTTTTATGACAGTATCGAGGTCGAAGATAAATGGGATCTTTGTTTTTTAAATATGGAAAACAAATACATAAGCGGAATTGAGATTGCCGATTATATTCGCGAGCATAAAAACGGTCAGAGACTCCAGATAGTATTTTTTTCGGATAATACTGAGCGTGTGCTGGAGGTTTTCAGATTCAGGCCGCTGGATTTTTTTGTAAAACCGATTGAAGAGGATAATGTTAAAAAGGCTGTGATTGATACATCAAAGCTGATGAACGTGACTAACTATAAATTTGCTTTTACGTTTGAAAAAAATATAAATATCGCGCCTATAAATGAGATTATGTATTTTGCAAGCAATCTGAGAAAGATTAGGATTATTTTCAGTAACGGAAGAACTGCCGAATTTTACGGCAGGCTTAATGATATAGAAAAGCAGCTGTGCAATTCAAGCTTTATAAGAGTGCATCAGTCGTATCTTGTGAACGGAATGTATATAGACCATGTGAGATTTAATCATGTCGAGCTTACAGACAAGACGACTCTGCCTGTGAGCCAAAGCAGGAGGGGCGATGTATTTGATGTTTTCGGAAAGTACAGCAAAGTATAGAGATACAGTGGAAATTAATTTAAAATTTTGCTCCTGCAGACTATGAGTACTGCGATTACGTATTTAATTATGATGAGGCAATTAAGTGACAGATTAGATGTGTTTCAGTGGATTAACATAACGCCATGAATATGCAGAATTATATTTGTTGGGGGCAAAAGGCATTATCGCAGAAGAAAAATCGCCTGCGCAAAATTTCCTTCGCGATAAATCGCTTCGGAATGGAGGGGTATTATGAAAAAATTAATGTGTATTTTGTGTGCAGCTTCACTGTTTTTATTAACCGGCTGCACCAAAACCATAGATGAGGTTATTAACAATACAAGGTCGCCTGAGGAGATAGAGGAGCAGGAAAGCTATATTTGGGAAAAAGTTCCTTCATACACTGATATTTCGGAAAGCGATGAGGCGAATGCCGATGATTTGTTGAAAAAGGTAATCGAAACTGAAAATGGCATATCAAGTATAGAGGATATATTTACAGATAAAGTAAGAGATGAAATGGTAAATATAATTAACGAGTGGTATAACAACAGATTTTATTATGTTAAACATATTGAGAAGGAGGAAATGACCAAATTAGAGGTTGATAATTATTCAACATCTATAGTTTACTGCGGCGATAAGCCGATGATAAAAGTATCGTTTAGAACATCGGCAATTAAAGGGGCGATGATGGAAGACGATACGCTGAATGCGCTTATAGATGTATCAGGGGACGAGTACAGCGTTTATCAAATGTGGTACGAAGGAAAATATCAATCTGTAAACACATTTTGACAAAAATTGAGCAAGAATTTTTAAAGGAAAGATAATAACATAAAAACAGAGTCAAAAACTCTATAAACCTACTTGACAAGTAGGAATAAGGCAGATATAATGCAAAGCATAGAAATCATACAAAATAAGTAGGAAATGTAGGCGTGTTTTTCTTCTTATTTCAAAGAATATATAATAAAATGTGTTTTAAAAATTAAACTTATTTAAGACGGAGGAAATATTAATGAGTAAAATCGTGGAAAGCAGTCTGGAGTTAATCGGAAATACACCTCTTATGAGAGCAAGCAGGTATGCGGCGAAATCTGGTGTGCAGGGCGCGGATATTTTAGTAAAGCTTGAATATTTAAATCCGGCGGGCTCCGTAAAAGACCGTGTTGCACTTTCAATGATTGAGGATGCGGAAAAGAAAGGAACTTTAAAGCCGGGAGCGACGATTATTGAGCCGACATCGGGAAACACAGGTATCGGGCTTGCGGCTGTTGCAGTTGCAAAGGGGTATAAGGCAATTCTTACACTGCCTGACACGATGAGCGTTGAGAGAAGAAACCTTCTGGCTGCATATGGCGCCGAGCTTGTCCTCACAGATGGGGCAAAGGGAATGAAGGGGGCTATAGCCAAAGCGGAGGAACTCAACAAGTCAATTCCGGGCTCAATAATTTTAGGACAGTTTGATAATCCTGCAAATCCTGCGGTGCACAAGGCTGCTACAGGACCGGAAATATGGGAGCAGACAGAGGGAAAAGTTGATATATTTGTTGCGGGAGTAGGTACGGGTGGAACTATTACCGGTGTAGGTGAGTATCTCAAATCAAAAAATCCGCAGGTGAAAATAGTTGCGGTTGAGCCGGCGGATAGTCCGGTGCTGTCTAAGGGAACAGCCGGCGCTCATAAAATTCAGGGTATAGGCGCAGGTTTTGTTCCAAGTGTATTAAATACAGAGATATATGATGAAATTATTCCTGTTGAAAACGAAGATGCTTTTACAGAGGGAAGGTTATTTGCTACAAGCGAGGGCATTCTTGTCGGTATTTCTTCCGGTGCTGCGCTTAAGGCAGCGGTGCTTCTGGCATCAAGACCGGAAAATGCGGGGAAGACAATAGTTGTACTGCTTCCGGACTCAGGAGACAGATATCTGTCGACACCGCTGTTCAGCCGTAATTAGTCATTGAAACTTGACAAATAGTTTTATATAAGTATAATAATAAAAGACTTTTTGTATGTGCATTAATATATAAATGCAGAAGCGGTATGAGGGGGAGCGCCCTGGTATCGTGTATGAAAAGTATAGCGATGGGAGTCCGTGTTTCGGATTGAGAGGATGCAGTTTAAGCATCGACCGCCAAAAAATAAATAGCTGTTTTGGCGGAAACCGTTTGCTGTACTGTATATTAATTTGTATTTATATTTACTGGTGAATATTTTTGCTGTAATTAATATTATCTGACAGACTGATAGTGCGGCACGCCTTAAGGCGTGCCGTTTTTGCCGGACAGCGGAAAAGAGGAGAATAGACATGAACAAAAGTCAAAAATTAATTAAGCTGATTTTCCTTGCTATGATGGTGGCAATCGGTGTTGTTATTTCACCGATTTTGAGGGTTGAGGGAATGTGTCCTATGGCACATTTTATAAATGTGACCTGTGCTGTTATGCTTGGACCGTGGTATGCGTTTGTATGCGCGCTTATAATCGGAATAATCCGTATGGCATTTATGGGAATTCCGCCTCTTGCACTGACGGGTGCGGTATTTGGTGCATTTTTATCAGGAATGTTATACCGTCTTTCAAAAGGAAAGCTTGTGTGCGCGTTTCTTGGAGAGGTAATAGGAACAGGAATTATAGGAGCCATCGTATCTTATCCTGTAATGACATTACTGTGGGGT
>CASFUI010000044.1 GCA_949297565.1 uncultured Eubacteriales bacterium | reverse complement strand
ATAAAAGAGATTACACAAATTAATTATCTGACACTGTTTCTATGGATTTTTGCCGCGCTGTTTTCGGTAAAGGAAATTCTTGAGATAGCGTCATATTTTAAGAAAAAATTCAGAATAAAAACGGGATTTGACGAGACAAAGGAGACGTTAGAGGAACGGATTGCCGTTCTTGAAAAACATGATAAATGGCAGTACGGAGAAATAAGCAAAATATCGACAGGTGTTGAGGATATTAAAAACAGTCTGGAACTGAAAGAAAAAAAGGATAAGGCAAAGACTATTGCTACTCTCAGAACACAGTTATACGATTTGCATGAAAAATTCATGTCGCGAGGATACGTTGATAAATCAGGTTTAAAGACATTTCTTGAGCTGGGAAAAATTTATGAGGAAGCGGGCGGAAACGATATTTATCATGAAAAACTAAAACCGGAAATTATGGAGTTACAGATAAACAGTGAAGAAATCGGATATAAAGGAGAGAAAACAGATGTATAAGGTGATAGATATTTCAGAAAATCAGCCGGACGGCTGCATTGATTTTGAAAAGATAAAGGAAAGCGGTGTGCGCGGTGTAATCTGCCGTGCCGGTTACGGTCAGTATTCGGAACAGAAGGACAAGTGCTTTGATGTACATATGAGAAACGCTGCTTCTGCAGGGCTTGCGCTTGGTACATACTGGTTCTGTTACGCAAGAAACGCCGAAGAGGCTGCCTGTGAGGCAAACATCTGCCATGAGATTATAAAGGATTACGACCTCAACTACCCTGTATTTTATGATGTTGAGGGTGATACGGTAAGATATATGTCAGACAACGGCGTGACGGCTTCAGCAGACCTCATAAGCGGGATAATTGAGGCATTTGCAGACAGAATGAGCGAGCTGGGACACAGTACTGGTGTTTATTCAAATCTGAATTTTGTTCAAAATTATTTTGACGACAGAGTAAAAAAATACCCGCTCTGGGTTGCCTGTTATCCTGAAAATCCTGCTCTCGATGATAAATTTGAGGTTGACGGATTTAATACGGTAATGTGGCAGTACACGTCTACACAGGGGAATATAGAGGGGACTCCGGCTCATCTTGATGTAAATATCTGCTATGTAGAGCCGGAAGAGACGACCGGAGATAAATCTTCAGACACGGCAGCAGGCGGCTCTGCACCGAGTGTGTCTGATGATACTAAGTATCATGCAGGGGATTATGTCTCTTATAACGCTATTTATACATCGTCTACATCGGAAGAGGCACTCACTCCGGCAATCTCAGAGGGCACTGTCACAAAGGTAATACCGGGAGCGAGAAATCCTTATCTTATTAATGACGGAACGGGTTGGGTCAATGACGAGGCTATAAATAACAGTAATGTTTCGGAAGCTCAGGAAGATAATACATCATTTTACAGTTCAAAGGTCAGATTTACCGGAGATACAAATTATAACGGAGTTCCGATAACTGCCTATTTTAACGATGAAGGTTACGATGTTGGAGAAATAAACGGTGACAGAGCTGTTTTGTATCACAACGGAGATTTGTTTGACGCGGTTAGAACATCGGATATTGAAGTAATCTAATAAAAAGCCGGAGAAAAATGTTTTCTCCGGCATACCTGATTTATGCCCCCTTTAATAAATCAGGAGGAGAAAAAATAATGAATAGTTTTATTGCGTGGATTGGTGGCAAGAAGCTGCTTAGGAAAGCAATTATTGAGAGATTTCCAGAAAGTTTTGACAGGTATATCGAAGTTTTTGGAGGAGCAGGCTGGGTATTGTTTGGTAAAAAAATCGGAAAAGAGTTAGAGGTTTTTAACGATGCAGACAGTAATCTTATAAATTTATATAGGTGTATTAAATATCACCGCGAGGAGCTGCAAAAAGAATTAAACTGGTTATTTGTTTCAAGAGAACAGTTTTTTGATAGTAAAAGTCAGCTGGAGACACGAGGATTGACTGATATTCAGAGAGCGGCAAGATACTTTCATGTTATAAAAGTGAGCTTTGGCGCTGGAAGAAAAAATTTTGCAACTAATAGGAAAGATCTTATAAATTCAATAGAATATCTCGCCGAAGTGCAGGAACGGTTGAAAAGTGTAGTGATTGAGAATAAAGATTTTGAGAATTTAATCAAAGTATACGATAGACCTAGTGCATTATTCTACTTAGACCCGCCATATCATACTACTGAGAAGTATTATGATGAGAGTTTTTCTTATAATGATCATATACGCCTAAAAAATACTTTGGATTCTATAAAAGGAAAGTTTATTCTTTCTTATAATGACGATGATTTCATCTGTGAATTGTATAAGGATTACCATATTGAGCGTGTCAGCAGAAATAATAATCTCAATAATAAAGCAGGTGCAGATAATTTTAATGAACTAATCATATCTAATTTTTAATCGAAATAACGTAATTTGTTATATTATAACAAAAATGATATTAAAATTATGCCCGGTATTAGAATATAACCAAAGGGGCATAAAATCATGGTTAGAATTCATTTATCAAGGTTGCTCGGAGAAAAGAAGTGGACTCAAAAAGATTTAGCCGAAGCAACGGGTATTCGTCCATCGACTATCAACGAATGGTATCATGAGCTTGTTGCGCGTTTGAATGTTGAACACATAGATAAAATATGTGAGGCATTAGATTGTAACATCACGGATTTGTTGGAATATATACCAAACGAACAGAAGACAACAGGGAAATACCTTATAATTGAAGAGCATGGTAATCGAAAGAACGAAAAAAAGTAAAATTTGAGAAAGGGTGATTAGAAGAGAGATTATCTTTTAATCACCCTTTCTCGTACATAGAGGTTTTTTCATAATAACTCAATACATTTTTTTAAATCTGCCACGCACTCAAGCAGCGCAGCTCTCTTTTCCGGGGTGAAATTTTCCCACACATTTTTTATAATCTGAAGCTTCCTGCTGCTCATATTCATAAAGAGAGCAGGCTGATAATGAGATATGTTATACAGATATAAAAGCATCTCGGCATCAGGATAGATATTCTCACGCTCCAAATCCCTGTATTTTTTAATGCTGAGTCCTAGATATTCAGCCATTTCTATCTGATTGAGTTTAAGCCTTAAACGGACAAAGCGCAGCATTGAGAAGTTATCCCACGAACGGCAGAGAGCCTCAAGCAGCAGGATGTCGTCTGTCATTGCGTCGGAGTTTTTTCGGAAATCATATACGATAATCTCGGCAAGAAGTTTTAAGATAAAATCCTTTGTTTTATCCGCTGGTATGGAGTTTATTACGTTTTCCAAGCTGTGGGCTTTATAGCTGCAAGTCTTTCCGGCAATAAGCGTGTCAACGCTTAAGCCGATAGAGTCAAATTTAATTAAAAGACAACTGTTTATTAAAACGTGACCGTTTTCAATGTAAGAGTATTGTTCCT
>CASFUI010000043.1 GCA_949297565.1 uncultured Eubacteriales bacterium | reverse complement strand
TCTTCTTTGTCACGGACCAGCAGATTCCCACCGGCAGCATATTAAACACAGCCTCACCGATCAGTCCCAAAAAGCTGTTGACCCCCGACCAAAACTGGCTGATGTCACACAGCGTCTTGGTTCCGTTTTCAAACAGATACAGGCTGTTAATGCAGTTGCAGAAGCCTAAAATAAGACCTCCGGTGATAATGGCCGGAATCAGCGGCGCAAAAATTTCCGCAAGCGCGGTGACCATCCGCTGTAAAACATTCTGGTTTTTCTTCGCCGCCTGCTTTACCTCATCCTTCGATACTCCCTCAATTCCTGCGACAGCGGTAAAATCATTATAAAAATCCGCCACCGTATTGCCGATGATGACCTGAAATTGTCCTGATTGTGTAAAACTCCCCTTTACACACTTCATGGCCTCGATTTTTTCAATGTCAGCCTTTTCCGGCTCATTGAGCACAAAACGCATTCTCGTCATACAATGTGAAACAGCCGCGACATTTTCCCTGCCGCCAACCAGGGTCAGAAGCTCTCTTGCTTCCTGCTCATATTTTCCCATAGCAGCCTCCATTTCCAATATTGTTTAAACAAGTTGTTACTATTTTTATAGCATACTTGTTTAAACATGTCAATGCATAATTTGTTTAAACAAGTATGTGTATTTCTCTTGACAATTCGCACCCATGTTTTATAATATGCATAGATGTTTAAACAATCATGCACATTAAAGGATCGACTGTAATGCCAAAGACCAAATATGAACTGATTTATCGGGATTTAAAAGAAAAAATAGAAGCTGACGAATTTCCATATCAGGAGCTGCTGCCCCCGGAAAACACGCTGATTCAGATATACGATTGCTCAAGAAATACGGTACGCCGCGCCATAGGGAAGCTGGTGACGGACGGTTATGTTCAGACCATGCAGGGAAAGGGCGTCCGGAATATTTACCGTCCCGTGGAGCAGACGGCGTTTACCATCGGTGAAATCGAAACCTTCCGGGAATCCGCCTTAAGAAACGGACAGACACCGCGCACAAAGGTGCTGCTGTTTACGGAAATTACCGCAGACGCCTCCCTCTCCAAGCATACCGGCTTTCCCGCCGGGTCGGAATTATATTATTTACAGCGGCTTCATTATTTGGATGGAAAGCCGCTGATTTTAAACCACAATTATTTTTTAAAGTCTGCTGCGCACGGTCTTACACCCGAGATTGCCACAAATTCGATTTACGATTATCTGGAAAATACGCTCCACATGACCATTGTAAACAGCAAGCGCACCATGACTGTGGAGAAAATTACGGAGATTGACGAAAAATATATGGACCTTAATGTGGATGACTACAACTGCGTCGCGGTTGTCACCAGCTCCACCTACAACAGCGACGGCATTATGTTTGAATATACACAGTCGCGCCATCGGCCGGATTACTTTCATTTTCAGGATAACGCCATTCGACGGCCTGCCACGTAGGGGATGCGGGGCAGGGGTTTTCTTTACCGCTTATCCGCATGACAAAATAATTTCTTTATTACGAATAATTCAGGAGTTGTATGTCTATGCAAAAAACCAGACCGCGGCAGGCCAAGGAAGGGCTTTCACGCCTTACTTTATATGTTCGTACAACGGGATTTCACGCTCCCTTTACCCGTTTACTTGCTATTCTATAATCTCATAGACAAGTACAGCATTATTTTTCACAGGATATTTCTCATGTTTTACTGTACAAAATCCCAACTTTTCATATAGTGACACCGCCGGCAGGGAAGCATCCAGATATACCTTTTCGTATGTTTTTGCAATCTCTGTTTCCATGTTTTAGATTTTATAAATGTATTACTATCTTATATTGCTTCCTCGCACTACTGACATTCATTTATTTAATTTTTAACTAACATAATAAAACCTTCCCTATACTTTAACGAGTGAGGGAAGGCTTTACTTTTTCTAATCTGGTCAACCGCTCTTTGGCGATTGCCTTTTCCAATTACATTTTTACAGAAGTTGAAGTATTACAATAAATGTTTTATTTTTTAGTTCTCATTCATCTTCGCCAGCTTCGCCGCCTGGTCGGCTGCAATGCACGCATCGATAAT
>CASFUI010000042.1 GCA_949297565.1 uncultured Eubacteriales bacterium | reverse complement strand
GCACATATTCTTATCGCCTCCATAGACGACTTCAAAGATTTATCCCCACAAGAAGTTGCAGACTTGATTGAAGACACCCCCATGATAGGTGTAATACCTGTATCTCCGGGTCTTACCAACGCTCCAGTTAATAAAAGCGGTGAAAAAATACACGGTATTAATTCTGAAGATACAGAAATACATGAGGGACGTATTTATTTCGACATTATCTTCTATGTATATTTGAACAATACTCTTTCTAAGATTATTGTCAACGTCGAAGCCCAGCAGAAGCAGCCTGAAAATTACAATATAATCAACAGAGCTGTGTATTACTCATGCCGACTGATCTCATCTCAAAAGTCACGTGATTTCACGTCTTCCAACTATAATGATATTAAACGTGTATACTCCATTTGGATTTGCATGAATATGAACGATGATTCTTTTGCATATATTCATTTAACAGCAGATAAACTATCAGGCTCCTATGAGTGGAAAGGCAATCTTGACTTAATCAATATTGTTATGATAGGCTTAAAGAAAGAAAACAACATCTGCGGGATTGAAAATGATATAGGCGCAAATGACAGATATGGCAGTATCATTTACCTTCTCAAAATATTATTCTCAAAAAAACTCCCGCCAAATGATAAGTTAAACATAATGAATACAAAGTATAACATTCCAACTGAAACCAACTTAAAGGAGGATATTAACACTATGTGCAATTTAGGCGAAGGGATTTTTGAAGAGGGAATTGAAATTGGGGAAGCTGCCGGTTTAAAACTCGGTGAAATTAAAATAATTCTCAACATGCATACCAAAGGCTTTTCCATTGAACAGATTGCGTATGCTTCTGACAAAAGTATAGATGAAATAAAATCCATTATAGACGATAGCAGCACTAAAAAAGAAAGCTGACAATCTGCCCTGCCCCCTGCTATGCATGGTGTATTTTTACTGTAACACTTTATTAAAAAAGCGCAGCAATACATTTTTTGCATGCTACGCTTTCTTTTTAATTCATTTGCCTTTTTTGCTGCTGCCTCATAATTTTTTCAGTTTTTTAAGATATTCCCTCTGTACTGCGAAAAACGGATAATTATGAGAGCTTGTATTTTGCTTTGGAATTGTATAGTCCCCGTATAATTTCGTAAGCACTTCATGATAGTTCTTCGGCACAGCTATGTTTATTCCCTCAAACTTCATAAAAACAGTTTCGTCATACCACTCCTTCAGGTAGCCAAAGTCAGAATCTCCCTGAACATTTCTCGGAAAAAAAGTGAGAATATCACTCTCTTCTTCGCCAAACATGGCAGCAATCATATCGCACAAACGCCACAGCTGACCTCTCAGCGTATTATCTCTTTTCAGTTTGACATTACACATTTCCTCGACCTGCACAAGATAATACTCCAGTTCTCCCGTTTCCCTCATTTCATCAAGCCTCATCGCCAAATCATACACCGCTGTATACATTGCCATCTGAAGCTTTGCACTCTCCTCATCTCTCGGAACATAATCAAGCGCATATACATCAACACCGACAACGTACGGACAGCCGAAAAATTCATCAATAACCTCCTCCGGCATCGGTACATGGGAATAATTTGCTATACTGCAAAACGGCTGTCTGCGCTCATCCGAAAAATAACAGCTGTTGACCTTATAAGGAGGCTTGACTTCCTTTTTTAATGCCGACATAAGCTTCATATAATCTGCTCTCTTTAAGGCAATATCAATATCATCATCCCACGGAACAAATCCTTTATGCCTTACTGCTCCAAGCAGCGTACCGTAATCCGCAAAATAATGTATTCCATACTTTTGACAGATATTTATAATAAACTCAAGCACCTTTAATTCAGCCGCCCATACTCTTTTCATCTCAGAACTTACAATAAATCCCGAGCGCTCCTCTTCCTCAAAAAATCCCGGCTCAAACAAAAGCTTCATGCCTGTACCCCGCTTCTAAGATATTTCTCAGGCAAATTGGTAAAAATATCTGTCGCGCCATAAGCCTTATATTTATCAAGATTTGGCTCCTTTAAAGGTCTGCCATCCCTGAAAAACGGCTCATCCCCATTCCATGCCCTTACAGGCATACCCTTCATATCCTCAGGCAGTTCAAATACCAGTCCTCCTATATACGGATGAAGCGCGCAAGCCCCTGTCTGTTTAGCCATAGCAATGCATTCCTCGTTCGAGTTTGCCAGAACGCCCGTCTTTGCCTCAGAATCAAGACTTCTTATACACGCAACGGAATCCGCCAAAAATGACGACCATACTATATACCTCTCCATACCGAAATCCTTTACAAGGTTATAAGCCTTTTCCTCTATTCCTTCATATCTCACAACGCTTGTCTTAAGCTCAATGTTAATAAGCAGCCCGTTATTTTCACAGTAAGGCTTAAGCAGTGAAAGCACCTCCGCAAGTGTCGGTATAGAAGTATATTGTCCGTTTCCGGCGTCAATTTTAAAACTCTTTAACTCCTCCAGCGTGCATGAAGCTATTCTTTTGTCAACACCAATAATCCTTCGCATATTCTCGTCATGAAAGACTACAAGCTCTCCGTCTGAGCTGAGCTGTATATCAAGCTCAATACCTGTTATACCTGTAAGTTCCGCCGCCGCCCTGAACGCCTCAAGCGTATTTTCAGGGTACAGCGTACAGCAGCCTCTATGCGCCCATATCTTAGGCATAGGCTTAGTTTCTGCGGCTTTTATGAAATCCTCCTGCCTTTTTTTCATTTCAGGCTCATTCCATTTAAGGAATGCTTCCATAGTCCTCGCCATTGCAATACTCTCACAGTCCGCAAGCCCGACGGCTGCCGCCGACATATTATCTGCTCCTGTAAGCGCTTCCGTTTCCCACAAAATGCTGTCTTGCTCTTCCGCTCTCTCTGCTCTGCTCACAGCTTTTATAAACGCTCTCAGCTCATACTGCAGTCCTGAGCCGTCATACGCATAATTATAGACCTCTCTCTTGTTTGGATTTTCGTATCTGACCTCAAATTCCTTTGTAAGCCACCACGGAGATTTCGCCAAAATATATCCGTTTGTCCCGGAAATCAAAAGCTGTCCCTCTGTCTTTACTCCCAACCCTGTCTTTACTGATGCCAGCTTATCGCCATAAGAAAAATAAGCCTTTGTATACGCATCGACACCGTTTTGAGCCCTGACAGAGCTGAAAGTCACATCACTGTAATCGCACCCAAGCAGTCTGAATACAGGAAGCATTACATAACTCCCAAACTCAAGAAAACTTCCGTTATATACAGGGGCGCTGTACTCCCTTGTATTTACAGGAGTAAGCCTTGAAAATGCAGCCTCCACATCCACAATCCTTCCTATCTTTCCGCTTCGAGCAACCTCCATCATCGCGTGAAAACCGGGACAATAGGCAGTCTTTACCGCCTCCATAAACACAAGTCCTTTTGCCTGCGCCGTCTCATAAATTTCCTCCGTCTCACGAGCTCTCAGCGCCGCCGGTTTTTCACACAGCACATGCTTTCCGTTATTTAAGAGAAATAAAGAATACTCGTAATGTGTTTCGTGCGGGGAAGCTATATAAGCCGCGTCAATATTATCAAGAAACGCTTCCAAATTATTCGTATAACATTTTAAATTATGTGCAGCGCAAAAACGTTGTGCGCTTTCAATATTAGGGTTATATACGCAGCTTATACTCGCGCTTTGAATACCTGTAAGCGCAGTTTCTGCAAATCTCGACGCAATTCTTCCGGTGCCTATAATTCCAATTCTCATACGCCTATGCCCTCCTCATATCTGTAATTCTAACATTTATATATTTTCAATTCTTTGAGCCATATATTCGCCTATTGAGTGAATAGCCTCAAGCACCGATGACGACATTGCTTTCGGAAAGCTGTTCATGCATGGATATGTCTCAAAGCTCAGAGTTCCGCCAAAATCAATCTCCCTGAGCGCCTTAAATATCTGCTCCCACTTCTGTCCGTCATTTTCATTCTTTCCAAATGTATACGGCATCTGATGCAGATCACCGACCGCGTCATTTTCATGGAGATGAAGCGCCTTAAGCCTGCTTCCAAGTTTCTTTATAAAGCCATAAGGCTCTCTCTTTACAAGCTGAAGGTGCCCTGTATCGAGACAAAAGCCAAATAGCTCCTCCCCGGCATACTCATTTAATGTATC
>CASFUI010000041.1 GCA_949297565.1 uncultured Eubacteriales bacterium | reverse complement strand
TATTTAAGATGAATGTCTGTTAATGTATTCAGTTCTGTATTTTGAGTACATAATTTTCTGGCTGTTGTACAGACTGTAATAGCCTGACAGGAGATAGCCGAGCGCAATGCAGAGCATACAGTATTTCAAACTTCCGCTTCCGAACATCTCTATCGAAAGAAGCAGAGAGGTGAGCGGACAGTTGGTTACGCCGCAGAATACAGTTACCATTCCGCATGCTGCGCATATTCCTACAGGCAGCCCAAACAGCGGCGCCAGAAAACTTCCAAGAGTTGCGCCTACAAACAGTGTGGGTACAATCTCGCCTCCTTTAAAGCCTCCGCCGAGAGTTATGGCGGTAAAAAGCATCTTGAGAAGAAAAACGTACCATGCGCTCTGCTGAATAAAGCTCCTTGCTATAACATCAGTTCCGGCTCCGAGATAGTCGGAGCTTCCCGTTAAAAATCGTAGGGCTATTACCATAACTGCAGCAGTGATAATACGCGCATATTGGTTATCAATATATTTGGTAAATGCATGCGATGTCTTGTGCAGAACAATGCATAAAACAATACTCGCAACGGCAAAAATAATTGACAGAATTACCATTTTTAATGCGACAGGAAGCGTAAAGGCAGGTATTTCGCTTATTGAGAACTGTGTCGGAGCAAGTCCTGATATTGAAGCTATACTGCTTGCGATAAGCGCGGAAATTGTACACGGAACAATGGCGGCGTAATACATAATTCCGACGCTTATTACTTCCATTGAAAATATTGCGGCTGCAACAGGGGTTCCGAACAGTGCCGCGAAACACGCGCTCATTCCGCACATTATCATTATGCGGGTGTCCTTGTCGTCAAACTGGAAAAGCTTTGCAAACGCATTTCCCAGTGAGCCGCCCACCTGAAGAGCCGCTCCCTCACGTCCTGCGGAGCCGCCGCAAAGATGAGTGAGTATGGTCGATGCAATAATGAGAGGAGCCATTCGTACAGGGACCTCTTCGTTTGACTGAATTGCCGTTATTACAAGATTGGTGCCTTTGCTGCTCTTAATTCCAGCCAGATGATATATAAGTACGATTACTATGCCGGCGGCAGGAAGCAGAAACAGAATCCATGGATGTGCATGTCTTATCTCAGCAGCCTCATCGAGAAGCTCGTGAAAAAGAGAGCCGATAACACCGATTACAAGTCCTGAGGCGCACGAACATATAAGCCATTTGACAAATGTAAATAAAGCGAGCCTCAGGCGCTGAAATGTAGTTCTTAAATTTTCAAAATCAATTCGCATTTTCATAATAAACCTCATTTCAGAGCGTATCCGGCGTCGGGGCAGAGCAAATATCAGAGCTGCTTTTGTCTTTTGCTGAGCCGTCTTTTATAATCATCCGGCTCATATTGCTGTTGTGGTAGGCTTTGTCATAGGTTACATCCTCTTTAAACCATGCAGGAGGCTCATAACTCTGAGCTTCCTCCACAGAATCAAATTCAACCTCGGCAAGAACTGTCCCTGAGAAAACTCCCTCAAATATATCAAGCTCAATTAGCTTTCCGGAAGCGTCCGGGATTTCGTACCGCTTTTTTGTAATAATATTTCCGTCTGCCTTGCTTAAAAGGTGCTCATATGCCTCTTCGGTCAGCGGGAGGTTGTATTCCTCGTGTGTCATAAGGCCGCTTCCCTTATAGGTGAGATAATACTCGTCATTGTCGCGGCGTACTCTCACGACAGGGGAGGTAGAAAGATAGCCCTGTTCTATCTGTCTGCATTTATATTGTGATAAATTATCCGGAATCTTTGATACTAAAAATTTGCGTTCTGTTTCCAATGTAAACCTCCGAAAATCAGCTTTAATTATGTGTTGATTATTATTTTATAGATATTTTATAATATATTATTAATAATACAAGTTTATCATAAAAAGTATTGCTTGGCAACTTGTTAAATTACGGTATGATGTGCACAGAGTGCACATTGTGCGCTATCAGGTTTTGCCTGCTGCCAGAATAAATAATAAAAACCATGTGTGCGCGCATTATACCTGTATGACGTCACATCATGGTTTTTACGGAAAATTATAAAAATTATTTTTCGTTTAAGGTGTCCTTTAAAAGCTTT
>CASFUI010000040.1 GCA_949297565.1 uncultured Eubacteriales bacterium | reverse complement strand
TGTAGTCAGGCTCAGTGTACTCAAGCTCTCCGTCCAAATGCGCGGCATAAACATTCACTCCTGCCTCCTTCATGGATTTTACCGCTTCGGTAAAATCATTTACATACACAAACGGAACCCTGTAAATTGAGCCCATAGTAGAGCGTATCGTCTTTGGATTATAAATATCAACCGCGTTTGAGCTTATCACGATTCCGGTTACTCCTGCCCCTTCCGCCATTCTGACAATCGTTCCCAGATTTCCCGGATCCTGAAGATTCTCCACTCCTATAATCAGAGGCCTGCGTCCCCCTGCACTGCCCGAAGGCTGTACCATAATATCATCAAGACTGTATTCTCTCATTCGCACCAGCGCCATAACTCCCTGTGGTGTCTGCGTATCAGACATATGGTCAAACACTGTGTCACTTACAATCTCAGCAGTATTTTTATCTATCCCAAGTCTTTGAACAAAATCCATATTATCCGAGGAAAAGCGCTCTGACATATATAACCGCTCAATCCGCTCTGTTGGCGCCTCTGTAACCATTTTAACGCCCTCAACCACAAAAAGCCCGCTCTCTCTTCTGGCTTTCGATTTTTTCTCTAACTGTATAACACGCTTTACCTGCGCGCTTCCTGTACTTGTAATCATTTTTCAGCCTCCAAAAACGGCGCCCGATACATTCTCTCGTGCGCCGTAACAACTAAGCGTGCATATACTGACACGCCTCACACTACCTTGAAAGCAGTGAGCTTATATTAAATTCGTACTCATCTATATCCTTTTCCATAGCGAGCGCTTCGTCAATATCATAATCAACAAATTTGCCGTGCTTATAAGCAACAAGACGATTACTCTTTCCTTCCGCCAGCAAATCCACCGCATACGAGCCCATGACAGACGCATACATTCTGTCCTTGCAGGTAGGCGAGCCGCCGCGCTGCATATATCCCAGAATTGTCGCTCTTGTCTCTATTCCTGTGGCAGCCTCAATTCTTCTCGCCATTCCGGTCGAATGACCGATTCCCTCGGCATTTATAATAAGGTGATGCTTCTTTCCGTTTTTGCGCCCCTCAATTATATGGTTGATTAATGTCTGTTCATCATTATCGTATCTTTCCGGCAGAAGAATATCCTCTGCTCCGTTGGCAATACCGCACCACAGCGCTATGTACCCCGCATTTCTTCCCATAACCTCAATAATACTGCAGCGCTCGTGAGACGTCGACGTGTCACGTATTTTATCAATAGCCTGCATCGCAGTATTGACAGCCGTGTCAAAACCGATTGTATAATCTGTACATGCAATATCCAAGTCTATAGTGCCAGGGAGACCTATAGTATTAACGCCATTCTCGGCGAGCTTCTGCGCTCCACGAAACGATCCGTCGCCGCCTATTACAACTATACCGTCAATCCCATGCTTTCTGCAAACCTCCGCGCCCTTTTTCTGCCCTTCAGGCGTCATAAATTCAAGACATCTGGCAGTATAAAGAATTGTGCCGCCTCTCTGGATAATATCGGATACGCTCCTCTTATCCATATCTATAACTTCGTCATTGATAAGGCCATTGTAGCCCTTCTGTATACCCTTTACTTTAAGCCCTTTGTTCAGCGCAGTTCTGACAACTGCTCTGATAGCCGCGTTCATGCCAGGCGCATCGCCGCCGCTCGTTAAAACTCCGATAGTTTTTATTTCCTTTGCCATAACTACTCTTTCCTCCTGCTCATTTTCTCTGAACGATTAAGTTAATATTACCTCAATCCGCACGGCATTTCAACATTTTTGTCATACATTACGTAGTCTCTACATTTTTATCCCCGTAAGCAGCTCTTAATTCAGCAAGCAGCTCCGGAGTAATTTTAATATTCCTGCTCGGAGGAAGAGGAATGCGTTTATTTTCAGCTGTGCAGTAAATAATTATCTGGTCAATTCCGTCAAGATACTTAAATTTTTCTGCGAGAGATGCCTCCTGATTTTTATAGGCTGCCTCGCTTTCAAATCTAATCCAGAGCTTTCTGGCAATACTGTCAAACGATACAACACGCTCGCAGATCAGTTTTGCATTTTCATCGGCATTGGCAGTCACCCTTCCGGTAATAAAAATCTTATCCGTTCCTTCTATTATATTCCTGTATGCGGAAAAATCCCTCGGAAAAACAATAACCTCGACAGTGCCAACCAAATCCTCAATCGTAAGAAACGCCATAAGCTGACCGTTTTTGGTAGGCTTGACGGTCTTTCCCATAATCATGCCGCCGACAGTCTCCTTTGTTCCGTCCTTTACCCGAGGCTCTCCTGTCTCATCGTCAATTTCAAAATCCGTAGTCATTGCGGATACATGTTTTTTCCACATCGCGGCATACTCGTCAAGCGGATGTCCGCTTACATAAACCCCCAGGACTTCCCTCTCGAAGTTAAGCAGATCATTTTTCGTATACTCGCCTATGTCGGGCATTTTTATCTCAAACTGTGCCTTCTGGCTGTCATCAACCAAATCAAAAAGCGACATCTGCCCTGAAATCGCGTCTTTTCCCTGCCTTGCCTCATCGTCCATCATCTGCGCATAAACACTCATCATCTGACGTCGCTTATTTCCAAAGGTATCGAATGCACCGGACTTTATAAGATTTTCAACTGTCCTCTTATTAAGCTCTGTATACATTCTGCTGATAAAATCCTGCATGCTTAAAAATTTTCCGTTTTTCCTTTTATCAAGAATTGCCTTTATCGTTGGTCTGCCAAGAGCCTTTATCGCGGAAAGACCAAACCTTATCGCTCCGTTGTCAACCGAAAAGCCCATGTCGGACTGATTTACATCCGGAGGCAGAATCTTAATATTCATCTGACGGCAGGCATAGATATACCCCGCCACCTTGTCAGTGTTATCGACAACAGAGGTCATAAGCGCCGCCATAAATTCAACCGGATAATACGTCTTTAAAAATGCGGTCTGGTATGATACAACCGCATAGCATGCCGCATGTGATTTGTTGAAGGCATACTTTGCAAAATCAATCATATCATCATATATCTTTCCCGCAATCTTTTCGTCAATCCCGTTTTTTATACAGCCCGGAACATTCTCCTCAGGATTTCCGTAGATAAAATTTTTGCGCTCCTTCTCCATTACCGACGCCTTTTTCTTTGACATGGCACGGCGCAGCAAATCACTTCGCCCCAGAGAATATCCCGCAAGGTCACGCACAATCTGCATTACCTGCTCCTGATAAACGATACAGCCGTATGTCGGTTTTAAAATAGCTTCAAGCTGCGGACAGTCATAGACAACCTTCTCAGGATTATTTTTTCCCTCTATATACTGAGGAATGAAATCCATAGGACCCGGTCTGTAAAGTGATATACCGGCAATTAAATCCTCTATATTGCGCGGCTTTAATTCCTTCATGAAGTTTTTCATTCCCGCGCTCTCAAGCTGGAAAATACCCTCGCATTTTCCCGTACCGATCAGATCGTAAACATTTTTATCTTCATAATCAATTTTATCAATGGAAAAATCAGAATTTTTTTTCTTTGCAAGCTCCTCTGCGTCACGGATAACCGTAAGCGTGCGGAGCCCCAGAAAGTCCATTTTGAGAAGTCCGAGCTCCTCAAGCGTTGTCATTACAAACTGCGCGACAACAGCTCCGTCGGCTCCCGTCGCGACTGGCACATACTCCTCGACAGCCTTCTGGCTGATGAGAACGCCCGCTGCGTGCATTGACGCGTGTCTAGGAAGTCCTTCAAGACGCTTGCTCTTATCTATCAGATCATGAATCTGCGCATCATTTTCGTATGCCGAGCGCAAATCAGGATTTTCCTTTAAAGCCTTGTCAATCGTTATTCCAATCTCTCTCGGCACCATTTTGGCAATATTGTCAACCATGGCGTACGGCAAATCCAGCACACGCCCTACGTCCTTGATAACCGCCCTCGCCGCCATTGTTCCGAAAGTAACAATCTGAACAACACAGTCCTTTCCGTATTTATCTACTACGTAATCTATAACCTCCTGACGTCTCTCATAACAGAAATCGACGTCTATATCAGGCATTGAAACACGCTCCGGATTAAGGAAGCGCTCAAAAATAAGACCGTATTTTATAGGGTCAATATCAGTGATACCAAGACAATAAGACACGATACTTCCCGCAGCGGAGCCTCTTCCAGGTCCGACCGCGATACCGTGTGTCCTGGCAAAGTTTATATAGTCCCATACAATAAGGAAGTAATCCACATATCCCATACTGTGAATAACAGAAAGCTCATAGTCCATACGACTCTTTATCTCATCATCAGCGTCAGGGTATCTTTTCTTTAATCCCTCGCTGCACAGATAATTAAGATAAGACCACGAATCATATCCTTCCGGAACTTCATAGTGAGGAAGCTTCGTAACGCCGAACTCAATCTCGACATTGCATCTCTCTGCAATTCTGCAAGTATTTTCCAAAGCCTGAGGCGCATACGGAAACAATTCCGACATTTCCTCCGGCGACTTTAAATAATACTGACCGCCCTCATAGCGCATTCTGTTCTCATCAGTCACCTTCTTTCCGGTCTGTATACACAAAAGAATATCGTGTGCATCAGCATCATCTGCATACGTATAGTGAACGTCATTCGTGCACACCACATCAATCCCCAGCTCCTGCGACATTCGCAGCAACTGGGGATTTACATACTTCTGCTCAGGAATACCGTGATCCTGAAGCTCTAGAAAGAAATTGCCTTTTCCGAAAATCTTTTCGTATCTGCGGGCTGCCTCGCATCCCATTTCATACATACCTCTGGCAAGATACCTCTGAACCTCTCCTGCAAGACACGCGCTCAGAGCTATTATGCCCTCATGGAACTGCTCAAGAATTTCATAGTCCACACGCGGTTTATAATAAAACCCTTCAGTAAACCCTCTTGAAACAATTTTCATAAGATTTTTGTAGCCTTTGTTATTCTCAGCCAGAAGCACCAGATGATAGTATCGCTCCTCTGATTCTCCCGGCTGTTTGTCAAATCTTGAGCCAGGGGCAACATATACCTCGCAGCCGAGAATTGGCTTAATGCCTGCCTCTCTTGCCGCCTTGTAAAAGTCGATCACACCGTACATAACACCGTGGTCCGTTATCGCCAGACTGTCCATTCCCAGCTCTTTCGCCCGCGCTGTTATTTCCTTTATCTTACTTGAGCCGTCCAGAAGCGAATACTCCGTATGGACATGTAAATGTGTGAATTTCATCCCTACCCCTTTTCTAAATGTGCATATTAATCTGTATTTTAATTGTTATTCATGTGATTTATCGCTCTCATTGCCGTCAGACTTCTCTTTTTCTTCCTGTGCGGCTTGTGTTTCTTTTTTCTTTCCGATGTTGTCCCAGAAATCATCCACCGGTCCGCTTACGGTTGACGAATAGCTTCCATCCTCCGCAAATGTGACACTCTCCGCAACCCTCTCAGTTCTGGTCATTGAGCTTGTGTCAACCGGCTCGGGAATGCCTTTAACCTTTCTGAAAATCTGCATAAATTCCTTTCCTGTGATTGTCTCCTTCTCATAGAGGAATTTTGCAATTTCATCGAGCACATCTCTGTTTTCCGAAAGCAGCTTCTTTGCCTCCTCGAAACACTCTTTGAGCAGCTTCTTAACCTCTTCGTCAATAATTGCAGCCGTCTCGTCGGAGCAGTTAAGTCTCGCACTTCCGTCGAGATACTTGCTCTCGACAGTCTCAAGGCTCATAAGACCGAATTTTTCAGACATACCGTACTGGGTAATCATCGCTCTCGCCATCTGCGTAGCCTTTTCTATATCATTTGACGCTCCTGTTGTAACAGTGTCAAACACTATCTCCTCGGCAGCTCGCCCGCCAAGCAGCGTCACAAGCCTTGCCATAAGCTCATCCTTAGTCATGAGATACTTCTCTTCCTCAGGCACCTGCATTACATATCCAAGAGACCCCATTGTTCTTGGAACAATAGTAATCTTCTGAACAGGCTCGGCATCCTTTTTGAGAGCCGTTATGAGAGCGTGACCGACCTCGTGATAAGCCACGGTGCGCTTCTCTTCCCTGCTTAAAATTCTGTCCTTCTTCTCTTTACCCGCTATTACAACCTCAACAGCATCAAACAGATCCTTCTGCGATACAACTCTTCTGCCGTCCTTAACTGCCGCAATCGCAGCTTCGTTAATCATATTTGCAAGGTCAGAGCCGACTGCTCCGCTAGTAGCAAGACCTATAGCCTCAAGGTCAACGGTATCATCCATGAGTACATCTTTTGAATGTACTTTAAGCGTATCAATTCTTCCCTTTAAGTCAGGCTTATCAACAATAATTCTTCTGTCTAGACGTCCCGGTCTTAACAGCGCCTTATCAAGCACCTCAGGGCGGTTAGTCGCTGCCAGAATAAAAAGTCCCTTTGACGAATCAAATCCGTCCATCTCAGCGAGGAGCTGATTAAGAGTCTGCTCACGCTCAT
>CASFUI010000039.1 GCA_949297565.1 uncultured Eubacteriales bacterium | reverse complement strand
TATACAGTGAGAATTGACGATTTTACCGTAACTCTTGCAACTAAAGATGATGTTGTTGAGCTGATGGAAATGGTTACTTCAAAATATGACTCAAAGAATGAGTTTCAGGTCAAGCTGTCATCCGGAGACAGCAGCTATGGAGCATATTCAGTTGATATAGTTCAGTCAGAAATCAAAAATACTGACACTGATATTGTCGCTGCAGCGCTGAACGGCGAATCTGTGGCGGCAGCACAGGATAATACGGTACAGGAAGACGGAATTACTGGTATCGGATTTGAGCAGGATGTCGTTGTCAATGAGACGCTTGCAGCCGGTGCTGATATTGTGAGTGTTCAGGACGCATATGATGCGATAACAAAGGAAAAAGAAGAAAAGACAGTTTATGTTGTGGAAGCGGGCGACTGCCTTTCTACTATCGCAGGAAAGTGCGATATTTCGCTTTCTGATTTGTATGCGCTTAACGAGGGAGTTACAGAGGATACTATAATTGTTCCTGGGGACGAGCTTGTTGTCACTGTTCCTAAGTCGGAGATTTCGGTTGTTGTCACACAGCGTATGACATATGAAGAAGATTATAACGCCGATGTGCAGTATGTTGATGACGACAGCGCGTACAGAGGGACAAACACTGTGATTTCAGAGGGAACAACGGGACATCATAAGGTTACTGCTGATGTGACCTTTGTAAACGGTGTAAAGACTGATGAAGTCTATGTGAATGAAGAGATTATTGTTGAGTCGCAGCCTAAGGTTATCGCAGTAGGAACGCTGACACCGCCGACATATTTAAGACCAATATCGGGAGGCAGCGTTTCATCAGAGTACGGATACAGATGGGGCACTCTTCACTCAGGCGTTGACTGGCAGGTTTCTGTCGGCACTCCTGTTAAGGCTGCTGCAGCCGGAACGGTTATAAGAGCGGGATGGTATTCAACTTATGGATATTGTGTTGACATAAGACATTCAGACGGCTCTATGACAAGATATGCACATTTGAATTCGGTTGCGGTTTCAAACGGTCAGTATGTAAATCAGGGCGAACTGATTGCCTATTCGGGAAATACAGGATACAGCACTGGTCCTCATCTCCATTTTGAGATATGGATTGGCGGTACAACAGTGAATCCATTGTATTATGTAAATAAAAATTAACATGCCATAAAATGTTTTACGGCATTTGATATTTAGTTAAAACTCCGCGGTATTCATATATGCCGCGGGGTTTTTGCGATTAGCAGGCGAAAATAATACAAGCTGCTTTACAAATTTTTGCTTTGTGATATAATAAACCAGTTGCAATACAGAAAAAGTACAGAAGTTAATATTTTTAGAGTGAATATTTACAAATATAGAAGAAATACTTATAATAAATAAGTAATGGTTATTTTAATAAATACTGATAATTAGAGGTGCATAGATGGAACAGTATATTATTAAAGGTGGAGTTCCGCTTCATGGGGAGGTGTCCATCGGCGGCGCAAAGAATGCGGCACTAGGTATTCTTGCGGCTGCTATTATGACAGACGAGACAGTTACGATAGAGAATGTACCAAATGTAAGAGATACCAGAGTTTTGTTGCAGGCAATAGAGGGAATTGGCGCAAAGGTTAAATATGTATATAATAATTCCGTACAGATTAACGGCGGAAGTATATGTGATTTTAATGTAGATTATGAATATATAAAGAAAATAAGGGCATCGTATTATCTTCTCGGTGCGCTTCTGGGAAAATACAAGTGTTCACAGGTCGCTCTTCCGGGAGGCTGTAATATAGGCAGCAGACCGATTGACCAGCATATTAAGGGATTTAAGGCTCTTGGCGCAGATGTTGTGATTGAGCACGGAAAAATCAGCACTAAAGCTGAACATCTCAGGGGCGGGCATGTGTATTTTGATGTTGTCACAGTGGGAGCTACGATTAATCTGATGCTGGCCGCATGCCTTGCGGACGGTGATACTATTCTTGAAAACGCGGCTAAGGAGCCTCATATTGTCGATGTAGCCAATTTTCTTAACGCTATGGGGGCAAATATCAAGGGAGCAGGTACGGATGTTATAAGAATTAAAGGAGTAAGCAGACTTCACGGAACAACTTACTCAATCATACCCGACCAGATAGAGGCTGGGACATTTATGTTTGCCTCCGCTGCAACGCACGGTGATGTTGTTGTAAAGGATGTTATACCTAAGCATCTTGAGTCTCTTTCAGCGAAGCTTATCGAAGTAGGCTGTCAGGTTATCGAGGGAGATGACTGGGTGCGCGTTATAGGCTGTGATGAGTTAAAAAGCACAAATGTAAAGACGCTTCCTTATCCGGGTTTTCCTACTGATATGCAGCCTCAGATGTCAGTTGTACTCGCGCTTGCCAACGGTTCAAGTATGGTTACGGAGAGTATTTTTGAGAACCGTTTTAAATATGTAGATGAGCTAAACCGTATGGGCTGCAAAATCAAGGTTGAAGGGAATACTGCATATATAGAGGGGGTCAAAAGAATTACAGGAGCCCAGATGTCGGCGCCTGACTTAAGAGCCGGTGCCGCGCTTGTGATTGCGGCGCTTTCTGCCGAGGGAGTATCGGAGATTGATGATATTGAATATATTCAGCGCGGATATGAGGACTTTGAGGGAAAATTAAGAGGGCTCGGAGCTGTCATTGAGCGCATTGATTCGGAGCGGGAGGCTCAGAAGTTTAAATTAAAAATAGGATAATTAGTGATATAGTTTCTATATTAAACAGGAAGTGAAATATCCAGCGGAAAGATATTTTTCTTCCTGTATTTTTATTCTATAGGAAAGTTCTTTGAACTTCCTATAGAATAAAAATGCTCCGCAGGATCGCAGAGGCGCGGAAAGGTAATTATTCTTACGAATCCGCGCCTCGCGAAAGAGTTCGCAAGCGAACTCTTTTTTATATATAATTAATAAATTTAACAGATAATTTCAGTTTGGATTTCAGACCGGATATGGTATAATGTGCGTAAGCATTGAGCAGTGCATAAAAATTTAAGGCATCGTAGCGTCATGCTTGCATGTAAGCATACGATGTCTTAAATTTTTATATAGGGCGAAAGCCCGTGAGCGAAGCGCCTATGGCTTGCACTGCGACTAAAGCTGCTTTAAGATTTTGTATTTATAATTTAAGCAGCGCACTGTAAAAGGCTTGAAACATATAATTGTCTGTGATTGCACGAGAGGTGCGATATGAATTTAAGAAATAAATTAAAAATTTCTTTCTGCATTATGATTATACTGCCGATTACCATGTGCATGATTTTTGCATATGGTCTGTTTAAGTATCAGGCTACAGTGATACATCAGATTTATGAAGTTGACAGCGTTGAGCTGTTGGAAAATTTCTATTCCCCGGTAGTGATAATGGGAAAGATGACTGAAAATATTTACAATGAAATAAAAGAAGTGGCGGAGACGAGTCCGTGGAGATTTAATACCAGTTCATATCTCAGCCAGCTTGATACCGAGCTTAAAAATAAACTGTCAAGTCTTGTTGTCAGAAAAAACGGAAGCTATACGTATGTGTCGGGCAATTTGGATGCCTCTAAGCTGAAGGATATACTTCCCGACTATGACTCTGGGGAAAATATTTCTGACGAGGGTGTATATAAAGGCGGCGAGTATCAGAGTCTTGTAAAACAGATTGATTTCTGCGATGATTACGGTAATATATACAGTGTATCTATTATAACGTCACTTAAGCAGATAATACCTCAGATAAAGGTGTTATTTATAGAGGTGCTTATAGCAGGACTTGCTATTTTGGTGTTTACAAGCCTTATACTTAATCTGTGGATTTACAGGTCGATTATACGGCCTGTGGACAAACTTAAGCTCGCAACTCAAAATATTAAATACGGAAATTTTGATTTCGAGATGCCTAAGAGTTCAAATGATGAAATTGGCGATGTCTGCCGTGATTTTGAGGAGATGAGGGTTATTTTAAAAAAATCGGCTGAGGATAAGATTAATTCGGACAGGGAAGAAAAAGAGCTTATCCGAAATATTTCTCATGATTTAAAGACGCCGCTAACGGCGATTAAAGGATATGTGGAGGGTATTCTTGACGGAATAGCGGATACGCCGGAAAAGCAGCAGAAATATCTTATGACGATTGCGAATAAGGTGAATGATATGGATAAACTTATTGACGAGCTGACTATTTACTCAAAGCTTGATACAAACAGAGTTCCATATTCCTTTGCTAAGATAAATCTGAAAAATTATTTTGACGACTGCTGTGAGGAAATAGGAATGGACCTGGAAGCGCAGGATATTGAACTCACATACAGGTTTCATGCAGATGATGACTGTACTGTTATGGCTGATGCGGAACAGCTTAAGAGAGTGGTAAATAATATTGTGAGCAATTCCGTAAAATACATGAGTCCTGACAGAAAAGGTAAAATAAGTATAGACATTTACGATGAAGGCGATTATGTTCATATTATAATGGCTGACAACGGAAAGGGTATCGGAATGGACGAACTTCCGCATATTTTTGAAAGGTTTTACAGAACTGATTCGTCAAGAAACAGTAAGCAGGGCGGAAGCGGTATCGGTCTTGCGATTGTTAAAAAAATTATTGAGGACCACAGAGGCAAAATATGGGCTGAGAGTGTCGAGGGTGAAGGAACTACAATGCACATAAATCTTTTAAAGGATTTAGATAACCGTAAATATATTTGCATTGAAGATAACAGAAAAAAGGAGAAAAAATAACATGAGCAGAGTATTGATTGTGGAAGATGAAGAGGCTATTGCAGAGCTTGAAAAGGATTACCTGGAGCTCAGCGGATTTGAGGTTGTTATTAAATCTGACGGTACAAGCGGATTGGCGACGGCTCTCGCAGAAAATTTTGATATTATGATTCTTGATGTCATGCTGCCGGGAGTTGACGGATACGAGATATGCAAACAGGTACGTGAGCAGAAAAATACTACTATAATTATGGTTTCCGCTAAAAAGGAGGACATTGATAAAATACGTGGGCTGGGAGTCGGAGCTGATGATTACATGACAAAACCGTTTAGTCCAAGCGAGCTTGTTGCAAGGGTAAAGGCACATCTGGCGAGATATGAAAGACTTGTCAGCAGCGCAAAGGAAGAAAACGATGTAATCGAGATAAGAGGAATTAAAATCGATAAGACCGCAAGGCGCGTTTTTGTAAACGGCGAAGAAAAGATATTTACTACAAAAGAATTTGATTTGCTGACATTTCTTGCCGAGCATCCTAATCATGTATTTACTAAGGATGAGCTGTTCAAGGAAATATGGGATATGGATTCTATTGGAGATATTGCGACAGTAACTGTTCATATAAAGAAAATACGCGAAAAAATTGAATATGATACATCAAAGCCTCAGTATATAGAGACAATCTGGGGAGTGGGATATAGGTTTAAGGTATAAGGAGTTAGATTTATGAGACTTGTGTGTGATAATGCGATAAAACTTTTTCCGGGGACAGCTCCGGGTTCTGAGGGATTTACACTTGAAGAGGAGTTTTTTTACGAGAAAACGGAAGAAGGAAAGGTTAAGCATATAGTGCAGAATGTGCTTGAGCCTGAATTGATTCCATTTTTTCCTGAGCATAGTGCCGAAAATGAAAACGGTATGCCGGCTGTGATGATTATTCCGGGAGGGGCATTTCGCAGACTTGTATATAATTTTGAAGGAGAGGACATTGCCAGATGGCTTAACACTCTGGGCTTCGCTGCTTTTGTGTTAAAATGCAGACTTCCGGTAAATGAGCATCCGAGTGCGGAAGATGTGGCGCTTATAGATGTGCAGAGAGGTTTAAGACTTATTCGGTACAATGCACCGGAATGGGGAATTGACAGTAAGAAAATAGGTGTTATGGGATTTTCCGCAGGAGGTTTTTTATCTGCGCTGCTTGCGACGGCATATGATAAGAATGTATATCAGAGAATTGACGCGGCAGATGATGTGACCGCAAGACCGGATTTTTGTGTATGCGGTTATCCTATGATTAATTATGATGTGTCTGTTGAGGCAGGACAGAGATATATCTCAAAGGAAGAGATGCTGGCGGGAATATATCCGTTTCAGGAGCTGGTGCTGAAAAAATACAAGCCGGATGAGCTTGTAACTCCTCAGACGCCGCCGGTGTTTATTTTTGAGACAGATGACGATATGACTACGCTTGCCGATAACAGCGTGTGTTTTTATATGGCGGCAAGAAAAGCCCGAGTCAGCGCAGAACTCCATATTTTCAGAACCGGAGGTCATGGCTTCGGACTGGGTGATGACAACACCCAGACAGGAGAGTGGAAAAAACTGTTTGTTAATTGGGCTAGAGGTCTTGGAGTTTTAGGAAATTAAATATAGATTTACTTATAACAGCAGTTATAATAAGTAAATATTGAGTAAAGAGAGTGTGTTTTGGATTAAGGCAGAAATGTACAGTCCGAAGCACACTTTTTTGATTGAGAAGATAAATATTATATTCATATTGAAGTATTATACTAATTTTTACAAAAAACATACCTTTTTTTACAACAAAAGATTTTACATAAAAAATACATTTATAATTAAAATATAAGAACTGGTTTATATGAACGTATAAAGCAGTAGAATGTATAAAATGTACAAAAGAAAAAACGTGATAGAGTTATAATTATAGGTATTAGGAGGTTATTTATGCAAAAATATAAAATACATATAATTATAACAGCGTCGGTAATTTTGACAGCCGCTGTGATTACCGCATTAATTTTTGCTATTAAAAAAAATAATACCTATATAAAGCTTGAGATTGGAACATCTGAATTGGATGAGCAGAGTTATTGGAATCCTGATATACACGGAATTGCGAAGGCAGAAAACGGATATTACTATTTGGCAAGAGACAATATGGTGATAGTCTTAAAATACTTTGATAAACAAACAAATACGGCTGTTCCCGTATGCGCAAAGGCTGAATGTACACATACTTCAAAGGACTGCAATGCGCGCTTTGACATGGAGGAGTATCTGAACGCTGCGGTTTATTATTACAGAGATAATATCTATATGGTAAAGGTGTCAAACGGCATGGCAAGGCTTGTTTGTATAAAGAGTGACGGAAGTGAGAGAAAGGAAGTCGCGGATATTTTTGCGAATGACCTTGTTTCATCAATTTCTATGGTGTTTCATGGCGATTATGTGTATGTTTATGACCATTTGGGGCATACGGGAAGCGGAAAAAGCGGCAAGGAGATTATCAAAAAAATAAATATCTATAACGGAAATTCAGAGACAGTTTTTGAATATGAGGGAACTGACTGTGCGATTAACGGGGCAAAAAGCTTCGGTGATAAGCTGTTCTTTAAGGTTTTCGGATATTCGATAGATAAACAGACATTAAAGGCAAAAATGGATTTTAAGCTGTACTGTTATGATTATAATACAGGAGAGAGTAGCAGGGTTTCTGATATGAATATAGCCGATTATTACGTTGATTCAGAGCAGGGAGTTCTTTATTATTTTGTTATCGGAAAGGGGTTATATTCTCAGAAATTAAACGGTGAAAATAATAAGCTGCTATACGCCGCAGACGAAAATATGGTTTCCGCGGTACTTTCCTATGACGGAAAGTACATTTATATGGGAAACGGCGGTATAGGCAGTACTGCCGATATTACTAAAAGTGTTGAGCGGATGGTGCTTGTGCTTGATACGGACGGAAATATTGTAAATACAATAAATCTGGGAGATGAGATAAATAATCTGTACTTCGGAGATGAAAATTATTTATTTGTGACAATCGGAAATGAGCTTGCTTATATTGATAAAAGTAAAATAACGGAACAGCAGACGTGGAGTATTCCGGAATAATACAGCGTATGTTATTTTTATTCTATAGGAAAGTTCTTTGAACTTCCTATAGAATAAAAATGCTGCGCAGGCTCGCAGAGGCGCGGAAATGTAATTATTCTTACGAATCCGCGCCTCGCGAAAGAGTTCGCCTGCGAACTCTTTTTTATGCAAAAAACATACAGGTTTTTACAGCCTTGAGGTTTAAAAATTTTTGTAAGTAAAGGAAGCGGGATTTTTTAAATATGTAAATATGGGGGGAAAAAAATAAAATGATAGTGGCAGTATGCGGAAAGACGGATTTTAGTCTGGTCGTAAAAGGATATATAGAGGAGTATTTATGCATAAGATTAATTCAGGCAGAGGTTGAGCTTATCTCATCTCAGCAGGAGTGTGAATGCTGGTATGAAAAAATTAGTGATTTACATAATGCGGTGCTATTTTGCGTTAGTGACGAAGCAGATACTTTTATGAAAATGTCAGAGGGAGTACGATTATTAAGTCAGAGTGTGTTTATTGTATTTATTTCAAGTTGTAAAGCGTACTTAGAAGAGACCTGTGATGTATGTGCGTTCAGGTATATATTTGCAGACGACAGACTTCGTTTCAGGATATGGGAATGCCTTGATACAGCAGTAAGCGAGATAAACAGCAGAGGACAAATTTTTAAGTTAAATACCAATGAAACGATTTTTGTCAGTGAAATAGTTTATATAGAGAGCAATTTGCATAATTTGTATTTTCATATTAATACAAGAGAAGAAAAAATTTTAAAAATAAGAAAAAAGCTTGATGAAATAGAAAAAGAGATTGATGACAGGCGTTTTATAAGGGTACATAAGAGCTATCTTGTAAATGTTTCATATATTAGAGAGATAAAATGCTGCAAAGCACAGCTTACAGTATGGAATAAGATGATTCCCATACCGAAGGAAAAGTACAGAACGGTAAAAATGAAATATAAAGATCTGTGCGACACTGTAATGTCCGATTTCTGCCGCAAAATATCCGATTTCTGACAAGGGTGTTGATTAATATTTATAAGTTGATATTATTAAGGCAGAGACAATAATACTTTAGTATTATGACAGGGACGTGAAGTTTTAAATTTTATTATAGAAAGTACTTTCAAAATTAATGGCATCACAATATTTATAAATTATTATTGTTTATAAATATTATTCTGTCATATATTTTGGTATTTAATGCTCTGTGTTACTGTTAATAATGTGTAGATATACATATAAATGGAGGCGTTATATCTGTATATGGAGGTAGAAATGGAGGTGCAGTATGAAACATAAGAGTTTTAAGAAATTTATGGTTTTAGCCTTATCATGCATTATGGTAGTTTCATTTTCACTTACTGCGTTTGCGGAAAGTAAGAGTGATAGTGCGAGTACAAGTCTCGGGGACGACGGTATGATGTACGTAGGAATAAGAGTCGGAGATAATCTGGTTCAGGGAGATATATCTACAACTGTTATAAGCGACATGTATATACAAGGATATTGTCTGTATACGGATTTATATGATGATAATGTAAGGAGAGGGCTGAGCGCTTCAAGGGCACAGGATTATTCTTGCGTTGCATTTATCAGCAGGTCTAATACATTGTTTACATATGCTGATATTGAGTATACGGCATACAATAATGATGGAGTGAGGGCGTATCAGCATTTAAAGCTTGATTTTTAGTTTTATTTTATAACTCTTTAAATAGTTGTTGATTGCAACATTGCTGCCCCGCAGCTCAGGCTGCGGGGTATTTATATTAAACATGAAACGGAGGGGGATATATGAAATACTTTACATTAAAAACGGCAGTTCTGTTTTTGATATGTGTATTTCTGATGTTGACGTCAGGGTGCGGAAAAGCTGCTGATACGGTGCGGTTAGGCGAAATATACGGAGGAGACCTTGATGAGAGTCAGTCATATTTTTCGCCGGATACCAGAGCGCAGGTGGCAAAGGGAGAAAATGGATATTATTATATGGACAGTTACGGAGAATATATAAAGTATTATGATATCGCGTCGGACGACGAGATTGTCTTGTGCAGTAAGGCGGAATGCTCTCATGACAACAGGGAATGCAATGCATATTTGGGCGGCGAATATCTTTATCAGGTGTATTTTTATAAGGGTTATTTATATCTTTTAAATATTTCAAAGGGCAATATTGAGCTTGTAAGGTGCAAGGCAGACGGAAGCGGAAGGGAGGCTTTGGGAGAGCTGTGCGAATCTTCTGACTATAGTGTGTCTGTAGTGTTCTTAAATGATTATGTCTATTTCTCAAAAAGGCAGAGTGAAATATCGGACAGTGAGAGAGAAATATGTATATACAGAATGTCTCTTGATAAAAGAGAGGTTGAAACAGTATATACGTATAACGGAGTTAATTCTGCTTTTATTAAATTGAGGGGATATGGAAATAATCTCTATTTTACTATTATGTCAATAGAAGAAGAAAATGGAAAATTCAGCAGGAGTGGAAAAGGTCTTTTCTGTTATAATTCAGAGAGCGGTGCGGTGAATG
>CASFUI010000038.1 GCA_949297565.1 uncultured Eubacteriales bacterium | reverse complement strand
CGCCTGTAATTGAAAATTCCGACCAGATGCTCAGAAAAATATGCAATGACAGGGCGAGAGAGCTTTATGGAGACCCGCTTCCCGACATTGTAAGGGAGAGGCTTGACAGGGAGCTCAACTCTATTATAAGCAACGGCTACTCGGTTATGTACATAATAGCTCAGAAGCTTGTCTGGAAGTCGAATGACGATGGCTATCTTGTAGGCTCAAGAGGCTCGGTTGGCTCTTCCTTTGCCGCGACAATGGCAGGCATCACGGAGGTTAATCCTCTAAGCCCGCATTACCTGTGTCCTGAGTGCTATTATAATGACTTTTACTCCGAAGAGGTTAAGAAGTTTGCCGGAGGAGCAGGCTGCGACATGCCTGATAAAATCTGTCCTAAGTGTGGGCACAAGCTTAATAAGCTCGGCTTTGACATTCCGTTTGAAACCTTCCTCGGCTTCAAGGGAAATAAAGAGCCCGACATTGACCTTAATTTTTCAAATGAGTATCAGAGTAAAGCGCATTCTTTTACTGAGGTTATTTTCGGAAAAGGCCAGACCTTTAAGGCGGGAACAATCGGTACTGTTGCCGAAAAGACCGCATACGGATATGTCTTAAAGTATCTTGAACAGAAGTCTGAGCGAGAGGGAAGACCTGTCGTCAAGCGCAGGTGTGAGATTGAGCGTATAGCCGAGGGCTGTGTCGATATAAGAAGGACAACGGGGCAGCATCCGGGAGGCATTGTAGTTCTTCCTATCGGTGATGAAATTCACTCGTTTACTCCGGTGCAGCACCCTGCAAACGACTGTACGACTAATATAGTTACAACTCATTTCGATTATCACAGCATTGACCACAACCTTTTAAAGCTCGACATTTTGGGGCACTTAGACCCTACCATGATAAGAATGCTTCAGGACCTGACGGGGATTGACCCGCTTGAGATTCCTCTCGATTCAAAGGAAGTAATGTCGCTTTTTAAGGACACGAGTGCGCTGGGAATAAGTCCGTCGGATATAGGCGGATGTAAGCTCGGGGCGCTTGGAATACCGGAGTTCGGCACCGATTTTGCAATGCAGATGCTAATTGACACCAAACCGCAGTATTTTTCGGATTTGGTGCGTATCGCAGGACTTTCGCACGGCACCGACGTATGGCTGGGAAATGCGCAGGTATTGCTGAAGGAGGGCAAGGCGACTATCTCGACTGCTATATGCACGCGAGACGATATTATGATTTATCTTATTCAGAAAGGGATAGAGAGCGAGACAGCCTTCACTATTATGGAGAGGGTAAGAAAGGGAAAAGGGCTTTCCGAGGAGCAGGAGGCTGTTATGAGAGAGCATGATGTTCCTGACTGGTATATATGGTCGTGCAAGAAAATAAAATATATGTTTCCGAAAGCTCACGCGGCTGCCTACGTTATGATGGCATGGCGTGTCGCTTACTGCAAGGTGTTCTATCCTCTTGCATATTACTGCGCTTATTTCAGTATCCGCGCGAATGCCTTCGATTATGAGAAAATGGCGATGGGGCGTGATAAGCTGGAGTATTTTATGGAGGATTACAAGAATAAAAAATCTCTCGGAACGATAAGCAACACAGAGGAGGAGGAGCTTAAAGATATGAGGATTGTGCAGGAGATGTATGCAAGAGGCTTTGAGTTTACTCCGATTGATATATATAAGGCAAAGGCAAGGACATTTCAGGTAATTGACGGAAAGATAATGCCGTCGTTTAAGGTTATTGATAAGGTTGGTGAAGTTGCGGGAGAAGGAATTGAGATTGCTGCGGCAAACGGCGAATTTCTCTCCAAGGATGATTTGCGTGCCCGTGCCAAAGTGGGGCAGACTGTGGTTGATAAATTAAATGAGCTCGGACTGCTGGGAAAAATGGCCGACAGCAATCAGCTATCTCTTTTTGATTTATAGAGCCTGACGTAAGCTGACCGGTATATACCGGTCAGCGTATCTGTATTACGGGGCTTGATTTTTTTCTGTGTATTAGGTAAGATGTTATCGTTTGACAAAAACTCATCGAAGGGAGTAAAAAATAATTAATGTTTAAAAAGTATTTAATAGTTTTTTTGGTTTCAATGGTACCCCTGATTGAGCTCAGAGGAGCTATTCCTATTTCACAGGGATTTCAGCTTCCGCTGGTTGAATCATATATTGTCAGTGTAATAGGAAATATGGTTCCTGTTCCGATTATCTATCTTTTCGCGAGAAAAGTACTTGAATGGGGTTGTGACAAGAAGTACATAGGTAAGTTTTTTACCTACTGCATTGAGAAGGGACACAGGGGAGGAGCCAAGCTTAAGGAAAAAGCAGGCAGCGGATTATTTGTGGCATTAATGATATTTGTAGGCATTCCTCTTCCCGGAACAGGGGCATGGACAGGAACGCTTGCGGCCAGCTTTCTCGATATGGGTTTTAAAAAGAGTGTTATAGCGGTGCTTCTTGGTGTTGTCATGGCGGG
>CASFUI010000037.1 GCA_949297565.1 uncultured Eubacteriales bacterium | reverse complement strand
GTCAGATTGATTCTAAAATATGGGATCCTAATTCAGGAGGTATAGGTGATTTTGACGCGCTTGACTATGTTGCTGTTACCGGGCAGGTGACAAGTTTTAACGGGGCGCTTCAGTTTAAGATAGACAGAATACGCAGGGCTGATGAGGGCGAGTATGTTATGGCGGATTACATACCATGCAGCCGGTTTGATATTGAAGAAATGTATGGTCAGCTTATGCAGTATGTTAAGAGTATTAAGAATACATATATATCGGCGCTGCTCAAGGCGTTTTTTGTAGATGACAAGGAATTTATAAAGAAATTTAAGACCGTGGCAGCAGGCAAGTCCGTGCACCACGGCTTTTCGGGCGGACTTTTGGAGCACAGCTTAAGCGTGACCAGAATGTGTGACAAGATAGCCGATAATTATGATTTTTTAAACCGCGATTTGCTTGTTGCCTGCGGAATGCTGCACGACTGCGGCAAGGTGCGTGAGCTCGCGGAATTCCCGAAGAATGACTATACGGATGAGGGGAATTTTCTTGGACATATAGTTATGGGCTATGAGATGGTGACGCAGAAGATTAATGATATTGACGGCTTCCCTGAGCTGCTGAAGGCTGAAATAGGACACTGTATTCTTTCTCATCACCGTGAGCTTGAGTACGGCTCGCCTAAAAAGCCCGCGATTGCGGAGGCCCTTGCGCTCGCGTTTGCGGACGACTGCGACGCAAAAATGGAAACCATGAGGGAGGCGCTTGAGGCCAAGGATACAAATGACTGGCTCGGCTACAATCGCTGGATAGATTCTAATATTAAGAGAACGGTTGTGTAAAGCGGACGGAATGGAGATAGTGTAAACAATAAGCTTGATAGCTTATTGTTTACACCACTGTTTGTGCCGGAGCGTCACAAACAGAGCTTATCGCAGAAGAAAAATCGCCTGCGCGAATTTTTCTTCGCGTTCCTTCGCGTAAACGCTCCGGAATGGAGATTTTATGTTTAAAAAGGATGACTGCGTCACTTTGACGATTGAAGATATAGGAACGGACGGTGCAGGAATAGGCAAGGCTGACGGATATACGCTGTTTGTAAAGGATGCGGTGATAGGCGACGTAATCCGTGCAAAGATTATGAAGGCAAAAAAGAATTACGGCTACGCTCGCCTTATGGAAATTATAACTCCGTCAAAGGAGCGCGTCGAGCCGAGATGTCCTGTCGCGAGACAGTGCGGCGGCTGTCAGATACAGCAGATGTCGTATGAGGCGCAGCTTAAGTATAAGCGCAGGCTCGTTAAGGATAATCTTTTGCGTATAGGCGGTATTGACTGCGAGGTGCTTCCCGTAATCGGCATGGACGAGCCGTTTCACTACCGCAATAAGGCACAGTATCCTGTCGGACGAAGCAGGGATGGCAGGGTTATTATAGGATTTTATGCAGGCAGGACGCACAGCATTGTGGATTATACGGACTGCTGTATAGGCGCCGTGGAAAACAAGGTTATTCTGAAGCAAATCCGTGAGTTTATTGAGGAAAATAATATAAGTGTTTACGATGAGTCGAGCCACAGCGGTCTTGTTCGCCATATTTTGATAAGGACGGGCTACCATACCGGACAGATTATGGTGTGCCTTATAATTAACGGAAATTCGCTTCCGGCAGCGGACAAGCTTGTCAAACGCCTTTCTGCGCTTCCGGGAATGACGTCGGTAATGCTTAACATAAACAGGGAAAAGACAAATGTAATTCTCGGCAGCAAATGTGTCACGCTGTGGGGAAAATCATATATCGAGGACAGCATATGCAGAATTATGTTCAGAATTTCGCCGCTGTCCTTTTTTCAGGTTAATCCGAGACAGACTGAAAAGCTGTATCTCAAAGCTCTTGAATATGCCGGACTGACCGGAAATGAGACGGTATGGGACCTTTACTGCGGCATCGGGACAATTTCGCTTCTTATGTCAACTAAAGCACGCCGTGTCTACGGCGTCGAAATCGTCCCGCAGGCGATAGAGGACGCCAAAAACAATGCCTCCTTAAATTCAATCACCAATGCCGAATTTTTTGTCGGCAGGGCAGAGGAGGTAGTCCCGAAAATGTATGAGCAGGATGCCAAGGCTGCCGCAAGCCGTGACAGAGAAGGCAAAACAGCAGGGGTGGTTGCCGGAAGCGGAAATAATGGCAGCAGCCGTATATCTGCCGTTATACAGAATGCGACCGATGAAAGGGAACTGAATGTCGCTGATGCTGCCGCTCAAACGGAAGCTGAGAGACGTCTGCACCCGGAGGTTGTTGTCGTCGACCCGCCAAGAAAGGGCTGTGACGAAACGCTTCTTGATACTATTGTTAAAATGAGCCCTGAGAGGATTGTCTATGTGAGCTGTGATTCAGCTACCCTTGCACGCGATTTGAAGTACTTGACCGCGAACGGATATGAGGTTAAGAAGGTGCAGCCTGTTGACCAGTTTGGGCATACGGTGCATGTGGAGACGTGCGTCTTGTTGGGTAGGAAAAAATCCACTGACGATATTGTCTATGCTTACGTGGATTATGAGCCAAAAGACAGTGATTATTTGAAGGATATGAAAGGTAGTGCCACATACCGGGAAATCAAGGCATGGGTAAAGGAGCAGTATGGTTTGTCGGTATCTTCACTGTATATTGCACAGGTGAAAGATAAGTGCGGATTTGAAAAGTGTGAAAACTTTAATCTGGGTGCGGAAGGTCACAGAGTTCCAATGTGTCCGTCGGAAAAGGAAGAAGCGATTATGGCAGCATTCAGGCATTTCAATATGGTATAGATGGTTATTGTATCTGATATGGGTTCCCCGGTCAAAAGACCGGGGAACTGTTTTGTGTCCGACGGCTTTATCGCAAGGATTTGTCTTGTTCCGGGATAATACAGGTAAAAGGTGCGGTGTGAATGGACGTCGTTTTTCTGAGAAAACGGGACTAAGGGGACTGGTTACTGCCACACTGCCATTTAATTTATTATATTCTTGCGTATGGAATAAAAATTATATTAATTTAATTGATATATATTAAGTGAATTAATGTAATAATGTGTGTATAAAAGAATAAAAGGTTGTGGCAGTGAAGTGGCAGTGAGTTTCGGCAGTGTCGGGTATGTCCCCACCTTCCCGCTGTATCCGGTAATAAAATGTACATTATTGTGATTTTTGCAATGGTGGTTGATACATGTTAAGTTTTGTGTTAGCCTTATTTTGAATCAATTGAATATTTGTTGCTCATGAGTAGAAATACAGTGGAACGTAGCAGGTGGCAGTAGCGTAAACTCCTGTGTAATATCGTCCGGGACTGTTGCGGGTGTGAATGGTGATGAAACGCAACAGGATGTATACAGCTTGTCACGGGTTAAAAATAAGCGGTGAACAGACATTGGGAATCTGAAGGGGTTATGTGTCTGTTTGCCGTTTTTTATTTTGCAATTAAGGAGAGATAATGATGAAAGAACAGAAAGAGTGAAGAAAACTATACTTGGAACGATGCCCTATGATGAATATGCTGATTTAATAACAGCATTAGCACATAAGGACTTTTTAGCAGTGCATTAGGTTGCTGTTTTCTTTAGCGTTGGCATTAATAAAATGTATACGATGGTTAGAACACCGGGTATGGATTTTGTAGTTTGGTATGAAAAATGTCAAGATTTAGCACAAATTAAAATGAAAAGTTCTGCCAGCTAAGCTGCCGGCAGTAATTTTATCATCTCATACAGTTTTTCAAATTCATCAGGAGACATATAATCACAGTTACTATGTATTCTGACGGTATTATAAAAGGTTTCAATGAATTCAAAGACAAACGAATAAGCATGCCTGTAGTTTCGAATATGAAATCTGTTAAGCCATTTTCTTTTGCTCAGGGAATGGAATGATTCAATGCAGGCATTGTTATAAGGATAGCCCTTATGAGAATTACTGCGCTGCATATTTTTTGTGGCTTCACACCAAGCGTTGGAAACATACTGACTGCCACAGTCTGAATGTATGATCAAAGGCAGATCAGTATTCCGGACAGCCTTTGCATTATTGATAGTT
>CASFUI010000036.1 GCA_949297565.1 uncultured Eubacteriales bacterium | reverse complement strand
AATCTTGTAAATCCGGCATATGAGACGGCAATAGAGCTGAAAAGCCTTTTAAACCGCGATAATCTCGCTAACAGGTGTGTTATCGACAGTCCATCAAGCATGTATCGTTTTTATGTCAGCGATGCGGAGGAAAAGTTTAAGGAATTTGCAAATTCCATTCTCCCTTTTGATATTACAATGACAAAGCAGATTAATATTGAGCAGTATTGACGCGTGTACACAGCTTAAAAGTGTCGATTAGGACGCTTTTTATTAAGTTTAGAGAAGAGTTATTGAATTATGAAGGAAAAAGTATATGTAAGTGTAAAAGGGCTTCATTTCGTGAGCACTGACGAGGGAAACGCCATGGAAACACAGGAGGAAGCCATTGAGATAATAAATGTCGGAAAGTATCGGCGTGTCGGTGAAAATGAGTATATCAAGTATTCGGAAATGATTGAGGGTGAAAATAAGCCGTGCAGCAGCATGATTAAGATAGGCGGGGACGGGAGTGTCGAGCTTACTAAAAAGGGCTCGGTTACGGCGCATTTGTTATTTATGCCCGGTGAGAAAACCATGACATTTTATGAGACGCCATACGGAAATCTTTATCTTGGCGTATTTGCCAGAGAGGTTTTGATAGACAGAGATGACGACTGTATAAAAATTATTATAGATTATGGTCTTGAAATGAATTACGAGCATGTATCGGACTGCAGGGTTGAAATAAAAATAAGCTCATACGGTAAGCTTGAGCTGTGATGAACACTGTATTATGCCCCTTATAATCCGGTTTTTAGGGCGATGCAACCTGAAGTTTACATTTAGAAAACACAAGCTGGTGGTCATTTGTACATTATACCTGTATTATCTGAATTGAAAAATGCAGTCATGAAGGAATGGAGGTACTATGACATTAGGAGAAAAACTATCAAAGCTACGAAGAGAAAACAATTACACGCAGGAACAGCTCGCAGGCATTCTCGGCGTGTCAAGGCAGTCTATCAGTAAATGGGAGAGCGATTCGGCATATCCTGAAACAGAAAAGCTTTTGAGACTGGGAGAAATCTATAATTGCTCCATGGATTATCTTTTAAAGGATAAAGAGACCGCAGACATTCCGGCTTCAAAAACAGTTACACTGAATTTGATAAAAATGACCTCGTATGAGAGAAAAAGCAAAAAGAGTGTTTTCGGATTGCCGCTGTGGCATATTAATATCGGTTACGGCCACAAGGCAAAGGGGATAATTGCCGTCGGATTTTCAGCAAAAGGGGTAATATCGTTCGGGTTGTTTTCGCTCGGTATTTTGTCTTTTGGAGTTTTAGGTATCGGAATTTTTGCGCTGGGCTCGATAGCGCTGGGACTGTTGGCATTGGGAGCGGTCTCATTCGGAGTTATTGCGCTGGGAGCGGTAAGCGTGGCGGTCGTGTCTGTGGGGGCGCTGGCTGTAGGTGATTTTTCAGTTGGAGCTATGGCAATAGGAAAATATTTTGCATACGGTGATAATGCGAGGGCTTTGATTGCCATAGGCGATACGAGGGCAGCAGGGAGTTTATTTCAGAAGGCAGGAGAACTTACAGCGTCGGATATTGCCAATATTAAGGGACTGCTTGACGAGAATGTTCCCGTATTTCTTTTATGGGCTAAGGAGCTTATAAAAGGGTTTTTGTGATGATTTCTGTTTGCTTTGCAGAGCTACAAACAGAAATTCATGTTTTGCATGATTTTGAATAAAAAAATCTTCCTCAAAATGCGAAGCTTCATATTTATTGGTTTTATTAGATAATAAACACCGATTTTTGTATGAAAATTCGTTTTGAGGAAGATTTTTTTAGTGTATATGAGGAACTGAGTAGCTGTTGAGCAGTTCCTGTTTCATATCGTAGAGCTTCTTTGACAAGTCGACGTGGACTTCCTGAGGATTGACGAGACGTTTTGATTCGTCCCACAGGGTCGAGAGCTCTTTTTTACAGTATTTCTGTATATCCATTACAGGAGGTGTCGTGTAGACACACTCGCCGTCTTTAAATACAGGTACAAGAATTTCCCGAAGTGTGTACTCACCCGGCTGAAGCAGCGTCTTTTTCCATGTTTCGATTGGGTCAAACAGAAGCAGAGGGTCGTTTTCGTCATATACCTCGTCTGTGAGAGCTATGAGGTCGGCTTTCAGCATGCCGTCCGTATCATATACGCGATAGACCGTCTTGTTGCCCGGATTAGTGATTTTTTCAGAGTTTTCCGAAAGCTTGATTTTCGGAATAAACTTTCCGTCGTCGCCCATTACAGCGGCAAGCTTGTAAACTCCTCCGAATGCCGGATTGTCTTTTGCCGTTATGAGGTTGGTGCCCACGCCCCATGACGTTATGGCAGCCCCCTGTGTCTTCAGCGAGTCTATAAGATACTCGTCAAGGTCGCTTGAGGCAGAGATAATTGCGTCCTTAAAGCCTGCGTCATCAAGCATTTTGCGCGCCTTCTTTGAAAAATATGCCAGGTCGCCGGAATCAAGACGTATCCCGTAGCCCTTAAGTTCAATTCCTGCCTCTTTCATCTCATTAAAAACACGAATCGCATTAGGAACACCTGAGCGCAGTGTGTCGTATGTATCGACAAGAAGAATACACGCGTTAGGGTAAAGGTCCGCATATGTCTTAAATGCGGTATACTCGTCAGGAAAGCTCATAATCCAGCTGTGCGCGTGAGTTCCCTTTACAGGAATATTAAACATCTTTCCCGCAAGCACGTTGCTGGTGCCTACACACCCTGCTATAACTGCGGCTCTTGCGCCGTAGATACCTGCGTCGGGCGCCTGCGCGCGCCTCAAGCCAAATTCCATAATTCCGTCACCCTTTGCGGCATAGCAGACTCTAGCCGCTTTTGTTGCAATAAGGCTCTGATGATTAATGATATTTAAGATTGCCGTTTCAACAAGCTGCGCTTCCATGACAGGAGCGATTACCTTCACAATGGGCTCACGAGGAAAAATAAGAGTCCCCTCTGGTATGGCATAAACATCGCCTGTAAAACGGAAATTTTTAAGATAATCAAGAAAATCATCATCGAACAAATCAAGTCCGCGAAGATATGAAATATCATCCTCTGTAAAATGCAGATTTTTAATGTACTCAATTACCTGGTCAAGACCGCATGCAATAGCATATCCGCCTCCGCAGGGATTGTTGCGGTGAAATGCGTCAAATATAACAGTACGGTTATTGCCTGTCTTGAAATATCCCTGCATCATTGTAAGTTCGTACAAATCTGTGAGTAATGTCAAATTACGCATAGCTGCTCCTTTCACGCCGAGGCATCTGCAAAGGTGCTTCTGCGGCACTTTGTGTGCTTATTTTTTACGGCTGAATAAACCTTTTAAACCTTTTTTCTTTTTTTCTTCTACAACAATTTTCCCTCCGCGGACAGATTTTATACCCATAATATAAATTCCGCTTACTTCAGCCTTGATTTCCGCTTTTACGGGAATCTGCTCAAAAACCTTAGGGTCAGCCATAAGAGTCATAATCTTAGGACCAATCTTTGCCTTTACAACAGGCATCTTAGAGCCTCTGAGATATTTAGGCGTCTGTTCAAGAACCATTTTAGGAAGTCCCGCATCTCTTAACTTCATTCTCTTTTTATCAATGACAAGCATTGACATAATCTGTTTTGCGGCTTCAATCTGTGCCTGATTTGCCTGCTGCTTCTTGCGCAGCTTATTGCCGATAATAATAAGTACGATGAGAGCAATCAGCAGAACTACCATTACTGTTAATAATACAATACTCCATACTGGCATAGTTGATTTTATCCTCCTGATAATTTTAAAATCTTATATTAACTGTATAAACTGTCTGTATAACACGTAAAACAGCTAAGATATTGTATCATATCAAATACTTTTAAACAAGCGATTTATTCTTTTCGTATATCTCGGAAATAATACCGTGAATTGTGTCAGGAAGCGCTTTTTTGGCGTCACGGTCGAGTGCTGCGACATCGACAGGCTTGCCGAATTCAAGGATGGTATGCGTTCGCTTGATAAGCGGAAAATGGGCTTCAAAGACATTTTCGGTATTGTTCTGTACCATAGGTATGATTTTGCAGTTGCTTTTCTCTGCCAATTTAAAACTTCCGCCGTGAAAAGGCTGAACGCCGTCACCCTTATTTCTTGTGCCCTCAGGAAAAATTACAACAGATATTCCGTTTTTTAGTTGCTCAACTCCCTTGAGAATTGTCTTAAGACCCTCCTTAGGGTTGGAGCGGTCAAGAAACAGACAATACAGAAGCCTCATCCATACGCGTATAAACGGGACTTTATTCATCTCCTTTTTTGCAAAAAAGCCGGTTAATCCGGGCATACGGCTGTAAGAGACAATGACATCAAAAAAACCTCGATGATTTCCTACGAAAACTACAGGCTCATCTTTCGGTATATTTTCAAAACCGATAACGGTGGTCTTTACACCTGATATGAAAAGAATTATTTTGAATACAAACTGCACAAAGCGCAGAGAACTTATGTCGCGCGCGTGCGGCGAAAATTTTCCTATAAGCCATTCGACAGGAAACAGAATAATGCTTAAGATAAAAATAATCAGAAGAAAAATACAGATTAATATTAATCGTATCATGATGTGATGTCCTTTCTCTTGTAAAGTAGTAATAATTAATGCCCGAGTATAGGCGTATAGTGCTGAGGACGGCGGTCTCTGAAAAGTCCCCAGCTCTGGCGTAAGTCACGTATTTCGTCAAGGTTGTGCTCTGTTGTGATAAAGCCCTCGTCGTTTCGTCCCATCTCAGCTATGATTTCTCCTGTTTCATCTGTGATGAATGAGGAGCCGTAAAATGTCAGGCTGGAATTTTGTCCGCCGTTAGCCTCGTCTGCGGTGACAACCTCGGTTCCGATTCTGTTGGCGGCAGCCAGCGGCATAATGTTGGCGGCGGAGTGTCCCTGCATGACTCGTCTCCAGTGAGGCATGCTGTCGCAGTTGAGAATAGGCTCCGAGCCTATGGCTGTAGGATACATTAAAATATCGGCTCCGAGCAGTGCCATACACCGAGCGCTTTCAGGAAACCACTGGTCCCAGCATATTCCCACGCCGAGTCTTGCATAGGCTGTATCCCATACCTTAAAGCCGGTGTCTCCAGGCGTGAAATAAAACTTTTCCTGATAATAGTGATCGTCGGGGATATGGGTTTTTCTGTATGTTCCCAGAATACTTCCGTCAGCGTCTATAACAGCAACTGAATTAAAAGTTGCATTGCCGCTTCGCTCAAAAAAGCTCACAGGAATAACAACCTTTAATTCGGCGCATACCTTTTTGAAATGCTGTATTGCCGGATTATCTTCGGGAGCGGCCGCAAGTTTGTAGTAGTCATAGTTTCGTTCCTGACAAAAATATTTTGTCTCAAACAGCTCAGGCAGAAGAATAATCCGGGCTCCGTTTTTGGCAGCCTCCCTCACAAAATTATCTGCCTTTTCGATATTCTGCTGCACAGTGCCAAGACATGACATCTGTACAGCGGCTATTGTTACTTTATTCATACTCTTCCTCCGTTTTAAGATGTCCCGCCGTATCAGACGGGATATTTGATTTGTGCGGACAGGGATTTGGAATCTGCTGCGTTATACAGTGTATATTTCCGCCACCTATAAGTATGTCCCTTGTGTATATCTGTATTATCTCTCTGTCAGGAAAAAGCTCAGACAGAGTCTGCCTGGCTGCTGCATCCGAATTACGGTATGATGCATTGAGTTCATCCTCGGCGCCAGGTTTTGCAAAGCCCGGCATAACAACAGCTCCGTTGGAGATATAAAAATTTACATATGATGCGGCAAGCCTTTCTCCGGGGATGCGTGTCGGCTCAAAATTCATATTGTCAAGCCCCTCGCATTCCTTTTCGGTTATGCAGACCGGTTTCGGCTGATACAGCTTGTGAACGGTTATTTTGCGCCCCTTTGCGTCTGTTGAAGCGCACAGTATGTCATAGCAGCTTTTTGACATTTCATACTGAGGGTCGTCTGTGTCGTCGGTCCATGCCAGCACGACGTGTCCGGGCTTAACAAACGCGCATATGTTATCGACATGTTCGTTTGTCTCATCGTTGTATATTCCGCATTTTAACCATATTACCTTAGAAACATTCAGGTAGGCTTTAAGGTATTCTTCTATTTCGGACTTTGACATTGAAGGATTGCGTCCCGCGCTAAGCAGACAGTTTTCGGTTACGAGAGCCGTACCCTGTCCGTCAACGTGAACAGAGCCGCCCTCAAGCACAAAATTTCCAGCATCGTAGACATCTGCGCGGTATAAATCACACAGTTTATTTGCCATTGCATTGTCCTTATCCCACGGAAAATACAGGCCGTCAACGAGTCCTCCCCATGCGTTGAACTGCCAGTTGATTCCGCGCAGCTCTCCGTCTTTATTAATTACAAATGTAGGCGCCACGTCACGCGCCCACGCGTCATCGCTTGACATTTCTACAACACGTATATGCGGGGAAAGAGCCTGTCTTGCGTTGTTGTACTGTGAATATCCGGCGCAGACAGTCACCTCTTCGGACTTTGCGATTGCCTCGGCAATCTGAACAAAAGCTTTTCTTGCCGCATATCCTCCGTACTGCCATGAATCCGAGCGTTCCGGCCATATCATAATACAGCCTGAGTGAGGCTCAAATTCAGCGGGCATATAAAAATTGTCCCCGGCAGGGGTAGAGTGAAGAATTTTCATAATTATCCTCATTTCCGCGCTGACCTTTGCGCATCTTAAATTGTCTGTTATTTAAGGTATGTCTCAAAACCGCTTGAATAGTGTATAGTTCCGTCCGTCTCGACAAACATTGCCTCGACTCCCTCGGTATCTTCAATAAGCTTCATTCCCTCTTCAAGCCCAAGAGCAAAGCAGGTAGTGCTCAAACAGTCTCCTATGACGGATAAATCCGAAATAATTGTGACATCGGTCAGTCCGTTGCTGTAAGGATATCCTGTTTTTGGATTTAAAATATGATGATACAGGGTGTCGTCCTGATAAAAATACCGCTCATAATTGCCGGAGGAAACTACCGATTTGTTGTCTATGTTCAGTGTGACAAGCGGCGAGGCGTCTTCTGAGAAAGGTCTTTTTATTCCGACTGAAAACGGTGTGGAGGAGTTCTTTGCGCCTATGCACAGAACATTTCCGCCGAGATTAATAATAGCATGATTAATTCCTTTTTCCAGAAGAAAATCACGTATTCTGTCGGCAATATAGCCTTTGGCTACAGCTCCGAGGTCTATTATTGTATTTTCCGGCATCGAGACTGTGTATGTGCCGTCAGTGTTGCGGCTTAGTTCTACTTTGGTGTAGTCTACGTACCCGAGTGCTTCTTGAATTTTGGCAGCATCGGGCACCGACGGTGAATCTGAGGTAAAGTCCCACAGTGAGGAAACGCTCCCGATTGTAATGTCAAAAGCTCCTCCTGACAGACGGCTGTAGTCGATGCCGTATGAAATAAGTTCGCCCAAGCTTTCGGGTACGACGTCTGTTTCGCCGTGATTCAGCTTATATAGTGTGCTGTCGGCATCTGTCCTTGAAAACATTTTCTCATATGTGTCACACAAGGAAAGAGCTTCTTTTAAAATTTCATTCAGCTTATCAGTGCTGTATCCGCCGTCGGTATAGGCGTCAATATTTACATAGGTATTGAGCTTGTAACCGGTGACACGCACAGGTTCTTTCAGTGATGAAGCGCAGCCTGTCATGGAGAGTGAAAACGCCTGGACAAGCGTGCATATTAATAAAAGAAATGCGGTGTGCCGCTTAAATCTTTTTACAGGTATCTTCATTAACTTTACTTTTAATATCCTTCCTGAATTAAATATTTTATTTGCGCAGATAATAAGCCGGGAAGAGAGTCAGTTGCTTTGTTTCACGGATTATGCGCTGAGTATTCTTTTGCAGTATAAAAATTGTATGGCTTATTATATCAAAAATGAAAAAAATGTGAAACGCCTTTTATTTTATTTCCAATTATGCTATAACAAGGTATGTTGACAAAAATCTGAGGTTGTGGTCTAATATATATTATAAATATATTTTGTATATTTGACAATACCCGACAGCAGAAATTTAGTTTGGAAAGGGATTATTTTATGAAAAAGAAATTTATGGGTGTAATGCTTGCGGCGGCACTCGTTGCCTCACTGGCAGGATGCGGAAAAAATTCAGACAACAATACATCAGATGCGGATGATACTTCTAATAAAGCAATTACGGCTGAGGAGTATAATGCGACTATCGCATCCAATGCAGAAGTATATAAAAAATATGTCACACTTCCTGAATACAAGGGTGTAGAGGTCACGGTTGACAAATCTTCTCTTACTGTGACGGACGATGACGTGGAGAGCTATATAAGCAATATTCTCTCTTCTTACGCAACTTCAGAGGAGATTACAGAGGGAACTACGGCGGACGGCGATACCATTACTCTTGATTACAGCGGAAAGCTTGACGGTACGGCGTTTTCGGGAGGAACGGCAACAGACGCCTCTTATACGATAGGCTCAGGCAGATTTATAACTGATTTGGACCAGGGGCTTATAGGACTTAATCTCGGTCAGGAGTACGATATTCCTTGTACATTCCCTAGCGATTACAGCAATTCCGACCTTGCCGGAAAGGATGTTATATTTACTGTAACAGTTCACTCAATTACCAAAAAGACGCTTCCCGACCTCACTGACGAGTGGGTTGCGGAGAATGCCGAGAAGATAGGGATTGAGGGCACAACCGTTGAAGATTTAAGGAATGAGACAAGACAGTATCTTGAAGATGCAGGCAGGAGTACTTATGAAAGCGAGAAGTACAGCGCGGTTTACAGCGTAATAAAGGACGGGGTAACAGTGAACGGATACCCTCAGGCGGAACTGGACAGTCTTAAGTCTATTTTGAAGCAGAACATGCAGACAGAGTATGAGCAGTATCAGGCATATTATGAAGCTTCGGGAATATCGGATTTTTCGTCATATCTCTCATCTGTCTATAATCTTGCCGATGATGAGGCATATGAAGAATATGCTACAGAGACAGCTCAGAATTATCTGCTTGAGAAGATGATACTCACTATTATTGCAGCGGATAACGGAATTGAAGTCACAGCGGAAGAGATTAACGCGATTGGCGCAATATACGCGGACTATTACGGATATACCGACTATCAGGAAATAATTGACACTTATGGTCAGGAAATGAATGCTGAGCTTGGATATGAAAAGCTTTGCGAGAAGACTCAGAGCTTTTTGAACGAGAATGCAGTTGAGGTATAACATACAGGCTGTTATCAGGTTGCTATTTATTACGTTTATGCCGGTTTGGCCGGACAATTTCGGTATGAATTTTAACTGAAGAGTTTTAAGCAGATACGGCGGGCAGGCTTTGCGGCATCAGGGGTATGTCGAAAGAGTTTGTCTGCCGCATTGTTATTTAATTATTTTGTTCTATAGGAAAGTTCTCAGAGCTTCCTGTAGAATAAAAAATTTTACACGATGTTTACCTATAATTGATAGCAGATTTTACGTTTTTCACATAATAATATATATAAAATTTTAATTTGTGCATCTCGTGCGGTGACATAAAAATTTTAAGCGCGGTAAGGCGCGGAAATGAGGAATTAAAGATATGCCTTCAACTTATGCACATTACAGGTTTGGTCAGGAGATAAAGCAGCATCTTATCGGAAGGGAAAAGAGGATTGTTGAAAAATACTCTGAGCTGTTTGATATAGGTCTGCACGGACCTGACATTTTGTTTTATTACAGACCGATTAAATCAAATCCGGTCAATTCGGTTGGTTTCGGCACACATGCAAAACCGGGAAAGGATTTTTTCATACATGCGATAAAAGTAATCAACAGACATAAAAAGAAAGAACGGTATATGGCATATGCATATGGAGTTATATGTCATTTTGCACTGGATATGACATGTCACGGATATGTTGATGAGAAAATTGCAGAGAGCGGAATTTCGCATACAGAGATAGAGGTGGAATTTGACAGGGAGCTGATGCTTCATGACGGGCTTGACCCTCTCAGGCAGTCTCTGACAGACCATATTAAGCCGACATATGAAAACGAACGCGTTATAGCGCAGTTTTATCCGGGAGTGACTGCAAAAAATGTTCACAGAGCTCTGAGGGGAATGATTTTTTACAACAGGCTTCTGATTGCTCCGTCGCGAATTAAACGTAAATTTATAAATTTTATACTTAAGATTACGGGAAATTATAAGGAAATACACGGGCTTTTTGTGAATTTTGAAAAAAATCCAAAGTGCGCGGACAGTACGCTAAAGCTGATGTCGCTTTATCACGTTGCGCTGAAGCGCGCTATGGTGCTTATTGAGGAATTCGGCGGTGACTGCAGTAATATATGCTGCGATGAAAACAGCCTGAATGATTTATACAGGTATACATTCGGCTCGAAGCTGTTAGATGAAAAGGAGAATTAAAATGGGAAAATTTAAGCTGACAAAGGGAGAAAAAAACTGGATTTTGTATGATGTGGGCAATTCGGCGTTTACACTGCTTGTCTCTACAATTCTTCCTATTTATTTCAATTATCTGGCAGACAGCGCGGGAATTTCGTCGGTTGATTATCTGGCGTACTGGGGATACGCGGCTTCAATCGCAACGCTGATTGTAGCGCTTATGGGACCTGTGTTCGGAACGATGACTGACACAAAAGGCTTTAAGAAGCCTATATTTGTTATCTCTATAATAATCGGAGCTGCCGGCTGTATAAGTATGGGATTTGCAAAGCAGTGGATGATTTTCCTGATTATCTTTGTTATAGCGAAAGTCGGGTATTCATGCAGTCTTATTTTTTATGATTCTATGCTTTCTGACATTACGACGACAGAGCGAATGGATACCGTCTCATCACAAGGGTATGCGTGGGGATATATCGGAAGCTGTATTCCTTTTGTGATATGTCTTATAATTGTTCTGGGGGAGGATAAAATCGGCATTACAATGGAGAACGCCATGATGATTTCTTTTATGATAATAGCTGCATGGTGGATTGTGATGTCACTGCCTGTTCTGAAGAGCTATAAGCAGAGACATTATGTGGAAAAGAGGAAAAATGCCGTAGCGGACAGTTTTATAAGATTAGGAAAAACTTTCAGTGGAATGAGAGAAAGAAAAAAGGTATTTTTCTTTGTGCTGGCGTTTTTCTTCTATATTGACGGAGTGTATACAATTATAGATATGGCTACAGCTTACGGCTCGGCTCTTGGACTTGACAGTACGGGGCTTTTGCTTGCGCTGCTTGCAACTCAGATAGTGGCATTTCCATGTTCAATTATATTCGGAAGACTGGCGCGCAGATTTGATACATACAAGCTTATTATGGTATGTATATTGGCTTATCTGGGAATAGCGGTCTTTGCGGTGTTTTTGAGAAGCCAGTTTCAGTTCTGGCTCCTTGCGATTCTGGTGGGAATGTTTCAGGGAGGAATACAGGCGCTTTCACGCTCATATTTTACAAAAATTATACCGGCAGAGCAGTCCGGCGAATATTTCGGACTGCTCGATATATGCGGCAAGGGAGCCTCTTTTATGGGCACCACGGTTGTCAGCGTAGCTTCTCAGATTACAGAGAGCGTCAATATCGGCGTAGGAATGATTGCCGTATTTTTTGTTATCGGACTTGTTTTATTCAGAATATCGGTCAACATACCTGATTTATCACAGTCAGACAAAATTACTTCTCGTAAGCAACAATAATTCCCTTATCTTCTGCGTAATAGCTGCACAGCCCCCCTGTGGGCATAATCTTTATACTGCTGGCAGGAAACTGCTGGCGGAGTGTCTCGGATATATAAGAGGCGGACGGCTCGTTGAAGCAGTGGCTTATAATTACTTTTCCTCCGTTATATCCGTTGTTCAGCATTGTTTTTATAAGCCTGTCATATACATTATTGCGTCCACGGCACTTGTGGAGAATGTCGATTGTTCCCTCCGGGGAGGCTCCGGCAAGCAGCTTTATACCGAGTTTTCCTATTACGTTGCCGACAATTTTGTTGATTCGTCCGTTTTTTACAAGATTATCCAGCGATTCAAGTATAAAGAGCAGACCGTTGTGTCTTTGATATTCAGAGATTTTCTCACAGATTTCTTCAAAAGAAAGCTCCTCATCCATATACTCCGCAAGCTTCAGCACGAGCATTGTGAGTCCCGGACCGGCGGAGAGGCTGTCGATAATATGAATTTTTTTGTCAGGGCAGCTCTCCTTAAGCATATTTTTTGCCATGACAGCACTTTCGTGACTGGCAGAAAGTTTTCCTGAAATTGTTATCGCAAATATAATGTCTGCCTGCTGATATGCGTCAATCCAGCTCTGGGGGCTGGGTGCGGCACTTCCTGTAGTCGATGTGCAGGCTTTCATTTCGCGCATAAATTCTTCTATATTAAGTTCTGCATTATCCTGATATTCAGTATCACCAAGTCTGAGTGTAAGCGGCGCCTGCATGTAAATAATATTTTTATGGTATGAAGGAAGCGCTTTTAAATCACAGCTCGAATCAGTTACAATTCCATATTTCATAATAATCTCCATTCTTGCTGATATGTAGTAATTAAAACTATATAATATTGTATTATAAAACCAAACATGATACAATATACAAAAAGGTAAAAAGTGTATATATAGAATTACATATCTCTGAAAGGAAAGTCTTTATGCGTAAAGAATCTGCTGAGAAAACGAAAAGAAGCCGTTTTACAAGAATGTGTATGGGAGACGCATTTATAGCGCTGCTTCAGGAAAAGCCATACTGCAAAATATCTGTTTCGGATATTGTAAAAAGGGCGGGCGTGTCAAGAATGACTTATTATCACTATTATGATACAAAGGAGGATGTTGTCAGGGACTATATTGGGGAACTGGTAGCCGAATATGCGGCGGAGAGTGAGAGGACACCCGGTATAGGAAGTCTTATGGACTATCAGCATATATTGTTTTCGCTTAAGTTTTTTGACAGGTATGATTATTTTTTTGTAACACTGGCAAAGGCAGGGTTAAACTCGATGATAAATGATGCCGTAAATATTTTTATGAGACAGCAGTACGTGAGCATTTATCAGGGCTCGCCGTATGAGCTGTACTTCTATGCCGGAGCTATGGTAAACATTTTTCTTCAGTGGGAGCAGAATAAAAAAGATGTATCTCCTGAGAAGCTCGCGGAGATAATTGTTAATTTTGTGGGTAAAAGAGAGGAAAAGGAGGAACTGTGGGCATAAAGCCCACAGTTCTATACATTTTTTCTGTATGCGCTGGGGCTGCATCCGAAAATACGCTTAAAAGTGTCTCCAAAGGTATTGCTGTCAGAGAAGCCGCATCTGCCGGCTATTTCCGTCATTGAGAGAGAGGTGTTTAAAAGCATGTCGGAGGCAGCGTGAGTGCGCACATCAATTACGTATTCTTTAAAGCGGTATCCGGTAAATGCCTTGAACTTTTTTGAAAGGCTGGATTCGCTCATATTAAAAAGCTTTGCGGTATTGCTTAGAGTAATATCTTCATTATAGTTGGCAATGATATATTCGGTAACTTTCTGTATAGTTTCATTGGCAATATCCATTTTTTGCACAACATTTTCGTTATAGAGCTGGCAGCGAAGTAAAAACAGTATGAGCTCATGAAAATACGTGCGGTCAAATATAATGGAAAATTCATCAACTCCCCCGTGTTCATAAGCTATTTTGGAAATTAAATCAGCGACATACGCGTTTCGTCTCGAAGGTATTTTGACAATAAACCGGTTGCTCAGTATTTCGGTAATATTTT
>CASFUI010000035.1 GCA_949297565.1 uncultured Eubacteriales bacterium | reverse complement strand
TGGAAATATCCTGCTTCTCATTATCTTTATACCTGACTCCTGCCATTTCACATACCTTGTCTCGAAGCGCCTGAAGAGTATCAACATCAAAGATAGAATCCACATCCTGCACCACGACCGCAAGACGCTCAAGTCCCATTCCCGTATCTATATTCTTCTGAATTAAATCCGTATAATTGCCCTTTCCGTCATTGTTAAACTGTGAAAATACATTATTCCAGACCTCCATATATCTGTCACAGTCGCAGCCGACAGTACAGTCAGGCTTTCCGCAGCCGTATTTTTCTCCGCGGTCATAATAAATCTCAGAACATGGTCCGCATGGTCCTGCGCCGTGCTCCCAGAAATTATCTTCCTTTCCGAATCTGAAAATGCGTTCCGGCGCAATGCCGACTTCTTTATTCCAGATTTCAAAAGCCTCGTCGTCATCCACATATACAGACGGGTAAAGCCTGTCAGCATCAAGCCCCACAACATCTGTCAAAAATTCCCATGACCAGTGTATTGCCTCTCTCTTGAAGTAATCGCCGAATGAAAAATTGCCAAGCATTTCAAAGAAGGTACCGTGTCTGGCAGTCTTTCCCACATTCTCAATATCGCCAGTACGGATACACTTCTGGCAGGTCGTAACCCTGCGTTTAGGCGGAATTTCCTGTCCTGTAAAATATGGCTTAAGCGGTGCCATTCCCGAATTAATAATCAACAAACTGTTATCATTATGTGGAACGAGTGAAAAACTTTTCATCTTTAGATGACCCTTGCTCTCAAAAAAGTCAAGGAATAATTTTCTCAACTCGTTTACGCCTCTGTACTGCACTTTTATTTCCTCCTGATTTTAACTTTATTCGCGGATTTGCTCCGCCTTATGGGCAGCATCATCTGTCCTTTTTTGCATCTCTTTTCTTTCTGAGTGCCCTGCCGATAAACACGGCTGCGACAAGCAATAAAAGCATTATCGCAAATTTAACGCACTCAAACAAAACCTCTTCCGCCAACACACTTGCCAAACCTACCATAAAACCTCCAATCTAAGCCATTCTAGCACAAATACTTTTGTTAATCAACTGTCCAGCTTCCCTTATCCATGAAATGGCTTGCTCTCGCCTCCGCCGCTTTTATAATTTCCGCATCATAACCGATAACGCCAAGCAGCTTTATCGCGTTTCTGGTAATTGCAGGGCCCTTAAACAGCCTGTAATTAAATTTTACATCATTATCAGTCACTTCCTCCTGAAAATGATAGTTGTCATAAAATTTCTCAAGAAGCGAAGTCAATTCAATATCATGCGTTGCCGCAAACACAAGAACATTTTTGTATCTGAGACTCTTTAATATCTCTGAAGACGCGGCAATTCTTTCAACTGTATTAGTTCCTCTCAACACCTCGTCTACAAAACACAGCACCGGCTTCTGATTTTTCTCATCTACAGCGTCTAAAATTCTCTTAAGCGATTTAATCTCTACAATATAATAGCTGTTCTGACTCCCCAAATCATCTCTCAAAGCCATTGATGAATAAATCCTGTAAATCGGAGCACGGTATCTTTTTGAGACGCTCGTGTAAACAGCCTGTGACAGAAGCGCATTTATCGCTATCGTCTTTAAAAAAGTAGATTTTCCGGAAGCGTTTGAACCTGTAAGAAGCACATGCTTTCCGGCATAAATTGAATTTGCTACCGGATTTTTAATGAGAGGGTGATATACCTCCTCTGCGTCCATTGCAACTGTTCCTGTGACAAATTCA
>CASFUI010000034.1 GCA_949297565.1 uncultured Eubacteriales bacterium | reverse complement strand
TGCAGATATTGATTTGGGGATGATTGCCTCAAATGTTGATTCGCTTATGTCTCTTATGCCTGATGGAACAAAGGCGCTTGCGGTTGTAAAGGCTGACGGATACGGACACGGTGATGTGGCTGTTGCAAAGGCAGTATATTCAAGGGTATATGGTTATGCCGTGGCGACGCTTGACGAGGCTGTAAATTTGCGTGAAAACGGAATTGATAAGCCGGTTTTAATCCTTGGCTTTGTAAATACTGATGAATATAAAGTGCTTGTTGAAAACGAGGTGGCTGCTACTGTTTTTGACTATGAGACAGCCAAAGAGCTCGACGATGCGGCAGAAAAACTCGGAAAGACAGCTATATGTCATTTAAAGGTTGATACTGGAATGAGAAGAATAGGCATGGAGCCGGATGAGAGCGGCATTGCGCTTGTAAAAAAAATCAAGGCGCTCCCTCATCTTAACGCTAGGGGGATTTTTACGCATTTTGCGGCTTCAGACGAGGCTGATAAGACATCTGCAAAGATGCAGTATGAAAAGTTTAACCGATTTACAGAAAAACTGGAGCAGCAGGGAATAACCTTTGAAATCAAGCACTGCGCCAACAGTGCTGCTGTTATAGATATGCCTGATACACATAAGGACATGGTGCGGCTCGGAATAGCTATGTATGGAATGTATCCGTCTGAGGAGGTTGATAAATCAAGAATTGAGCTTCATCCGGCGCTTGAGCTTAAGAGCCACGTTACTATGGTAAAGACGGTTCAGGCAGGTGAGCGCGTAAGCTACGGAGGAACATTCGTGACGAAAAAGCCTACCAAGCTGGCTACGATTTCTGTAGGCTACGGAGACGGTTATCCAAGGGCGCTCTCGTCAAAGGGATATGTTCTTATCAGGGGGAAAAAGGCTCCCATTGTCGGGCGAGTATGCATGGACCAGATGATGGTCGATGTTACGGATATACCGGACATCAAAAGAAATGATGTGGTCACGCTTATAGGAAGAGACAGGGATGAGACGATTTCGGTTGAGGAGATTGCGGCTCTTGCCGGAACTTTCAATTACGAGTTTGTCTGTGATTTGAATAAGAGAATACCGAGAAATTATTACAATAAAGGCAAGTACATAGGCAGCCATGATTATTTTCACGAAAAATGGCATTTGGATTTAGCTGATAATTTTTGAAGAAAATTTGTCATCAGTGAATAATTTTTCAGCTGTCAATAATTTTAAAAAAAATGAATACACGCCCGTAAGCTGGAAATACTACGATTATCAAGTTAATAAGTGCTTTGGGAGTGTGATAGATTTGGTAATTAAACGTGGTGATATTTTTTATGCTGATTTGAGGCCGGTTGTCGGCTCTGAGCAGGGCGGAATACGTCCGGTGCTTATAATACAGAATGATACCGGAAATAAACATAGTCCGACGGTTATATGCGCGGCTATTACATCAAAAATGAATAAGGCAAAGCTGCCTACTCATGTCGAAATCGATTCTATGAGATATAATATTGTAAAGGATTCCGTTATCCTGCTTGAGCAGCTTCGCACAATAGATAAAAAAAGGCTGAAGGATAAGGTGTGTCATCTTGATAATGAAATTATTTCGCAGGTAAATCATGCTCTTTCTGTGAGCCTTGAGATGGACGAATAGGTGGATTGACTGTTAATAACGGATTATGGTATACTGGATGAAGTAAAAAAATTTTTTTATAAGGAAGGATTTTAACATGAACGATGGCCATCCCGAGGATGGGAATGAAGGATTATTTTCCTCGCTTCTAAAGAAGATTTCGGGGAAAGTGAAAAAAGATGACGATGTAACAGAAGAAGAGATAATGGATATGGTCAATGAGGGCCATGAGCAGGGCGTACTGAAGGAAAATGAAGCCGAGATGATCGGCAATATTTTTGAGTTTGGCGAGAAACACGCATCTGATGTTATGACGCACAGAAAGAATATTGTCGGAATAGAGTGCAGCAGCACTGTCGATGAAGCTTTTTCGATTATGATGCGCGAGAATTACTCAAGGTATCCTGTCTATGACGGAGATATTGATAACATTATCGGAATTCTTCATATACGCGATTTGCTTAAGGCGTATGTAGATGAAGAAAACCGGAACAAAAAACTGATAGATATGAAGCACCAGCTTTTGTTTGATGCAAGCTATATTCCTGAGACAAGAAATATCAGCGTGCTTTTTAAAGAAATGCAGACTGATAAGGTACATATGGCGATTGTTGTTGACGAGTACGGACAGACTGCAGGTCTTGTGACAATGGAAGATATTCTTGAGGAGATTGTAGGGAATATTTTCGATGAATATGATGACGATGAGGTGCTTATCAGCAGGCAGCAGGACGGAAGCTATATAATTGACGGACAGACATTGCTTGAGGATATAGAGGATGCGTTTGATATGCATTTCGACTGTGATGATATAGATACTATCAACGGGTATCTTATTTATAAAATGGGCAAGATTCCGCAGGATAACGAGCGGTTTGAGTGCTCATGCGACGGCTACTGCTTCAAGGTGCTTGAAGTGGAAAACAAAATGATTACTAAGGTAAGCGCGAGAAAAGAAGAATTACCGGAACGGAGAGAAAATGAATAATTACAGTATTGAAACTAAGTGTATTCAGAGCGGATGGGAGCCGGGTAACGGAGAGCCGAGAATACTCCCTATTATTCAGAGCACGACTTTTAAATATGAGTCAAGTGATGAGATGGGAGCTTTATTTGACCTTGAAAAGGAAGGTTATTTTTATTCGAGACTTCAGAACCCTACAAATGACTGCGTGGCAAAGAAAATATGCGAGCTTGAGGGCGGTTACGCGGCTATGCTTACATCATCGGGTCAGGCGGCTAATTTCTATGCGGTTTTTAATATCTGTGAGGCTGGTGACCATTTTATAAGCACTTCGGCAATATACGGCGGTACGTTTAATCTGTTCGGGGTTACCATGAAGAAGCTCGGGATAGATGTGACATTCGTTGACCCTGACGCATCTGAGGAGGAAATTCAGGCTGCGTTCAGACCCAACACAAAATGTATATTCGGTGAGACACTTGCCAATCCTGCTCTTGTTGTGCTGGATTTGGAAAAATTTGCATCGGTTGCCCATAAAAACGGTGTTCCGTTTATAGTTGATAATACATTCGCTACGCCAATCAACTGCAGACCGTTTGAATTCGGCGTGGATATAGTTACACATTCCACAACTAAATATATGGACGGTCACGCTGCGACAGTCGGCGGCTGCATAGTTGACAGCGGCAATTTTGACTGGTCGGCGCATGCCGAAAAGTTTCCGGGACTTACAACTCCGGACGAATCATATCACGGAATTATCTATACGGAGCGTTTCGGAAAGGGAGCATACATAACAAAGGCAACATCGCAGCTTATGCGCGATATGGGCTCTATACAGTCGCCTATGAATGCGTTTTTGATTAATTTGGGGCTTGAGACTCTTCATCTGAGAGTTCAGAGACATTGTGAAAATGCGCTTAAGGTTGCGCAGTTCCTCTCTCAGGATGAGCGTGTGGCATGGGTTAATTATGCAGATTTGCCTGACAATAAGTATCATGAGCTTGCAAAGAAGTATATGCCTAACGGCACATGTGGTGTTATATCCTTCGGGCTTAAGGGCAATCGTGAGACGGCGGTAAAATTCATGGATAATCTCAAGCTTATTGCGATTGTTACGCATGTTGCGGATGCAAGAACCTCAGTTCTTCACCCTGCAAGTCACACACACAGACAGCTATCCGAGGAACAGCTTGTTGAGGCTGGTGTTCAGCCGGATTTAATCCGTCTGTCGGTAGGTATTGAAAATGTTAATGATATTATAAATGATTTAAAGCAGGCTATGGACGCGACATTTTAATTTTAATCCGTGAGTGGTACGGTATATGGTACAAGTCAGTATGAACTGGCGAAAATTCAGGATTTTTAAAAATTGGGCAGCGATGATATTTTGTCTGTTTATATGGTGGTAAAGACGATAGCTAATGTTGATGGTTTCTAAAATTAAATCTAAATTTAATAAAATAGCTGCCGTTGTTGTATGGATTGTTATATGGCAGATTGTATGTGAATTAACAGGGCTTGAGCTTGTCTTGGCAAGCCCTGTTAAAGTTTTTTTATCGCTGGCTGAACATCTTGCTCAGAGGGAGTTTTATGTGTCGGCGGCAGGGAGCTTTCTGCATATAACGGCAGGCTTTGCGGCGGCGTTTTTTGCAGCCTGCATAATCGGTGCTGCCGCTGGCAGATACAGACTTTTGAAGGATTTTCTGGCTCCTGCAGTTATTCTTATGCAGTCGCTTCCTGTCGCGTCCTTTATTATAATTCTGCTAATATGGTTTGGCTCCAAGAATGTTGCCGCATATATCTCGTTTATTGTGGTATTTCCCATGATTTACAACGGCGTTATTGCGGGTATTGCAAATATTGACGCAAAGCTTGTTGAAATGGCGCAGGTATTCGGCATTTCACCGCTTAGGAGGATAAGATGTATTTATATCGCCCAGGTTGCGCCTTTTGTAGAGGCAAATCTCAAGTCGGCGCTCGGAATGTGCTGGAAAGCCGGCGTTTCGGCAGAGGTGATAGGGCTTGTCTCCAATTCGGTGGGGGAGCAGCTTTACTATTCAAAGCTCTATCTGCTTACTGCGGATTTGTTTGCGTGGAGTCTTGCGGTGGTGGTTATGAGCTTCGCGTTTGAAAAGGTGTTTATAATACTTGCGGCGTCCGCTGTGAGATGGCTCAGAAGACTGTTATAAACAGTCGGTGCAGCCTGATGAATTCATATTATACGCCAGGGATACATTTGCGGAAAGAGGTGGAGCATTTATGTCATTAATAATAGAGGGAGTTACAAAAAGATTTGGCGATAAGACAGTGCTTGACAATATAAATGCTGTTTTTGATGAGGCAGGTATAACCTGCGTTATGGGTGAATCAGGAGTCGGAAAGACAACGCTTATGCGTATACTCATGGGACTTGAAAAGCCTGATGAAGGCAGAGTTGCCGGGATTGGAAGCGTTTCTGCCGTATTTCAGGAGGACCGTCTTATAGAGGATATAAGCGCGGTTGAGAATGTAATGCTGGTGCTTGGCAGAGGCGTGCGCGAGCTGGCTGAGAGCGAGCTTGAGTTCTTGCTGGACGCTTCGTCGCTTTATCAGGCGGTATCTGAGCTTAGCGGCGGAATGAGAAGGCGTGTTTGTCTTGTGCGTGCAATGCTTAAAGAGAGTGATACCTTGATTCTGGATGAGCCTTTTACCGGTATGGATGAGGCGACTAAGGCGAGAGTGATAGAGTATATAAAAACGAGGAGACATGACAGGACGTGCGTAGTTGTCACGCATCAGAGAGAGGACGCGGCGGCTCTAGGGGCGCGGATTTGCTTATTGACAAGAGCGGAGGCAGTTGCTACAATATAGTGAAGTTCTTTTTTGGTATACGGAGGTACATATGAGACATGCGGTTTTTTCTATTCTTGTTGAAAATTCAGCCGGCGTACTGAGCCGTGTTGCAGGGCTTTTCAGCAGGAGAGGTTACAATATAGACAGTCTTACGGTAGGAGAGACAACGGATCCGAAGATTTCAAGAATGACGGTTACGGTAACAGGTGATGATGATGTCCTCGAGCAGATTGAGAAGCAGCTTTCCAAGCTGATTGATGTCAGGGAGATTGTGGAGCTTCCCGCAGATGCTTCGGTATGCAGGGAACTTGTGCTTGTGAAGGTTGAGTGTGATACGATCCGCCGTCAGGAAATTATTGCTGTGAGCAATATATTCAGGGCGAATATTGTCGATGTTTCGACAGATTCGGTTATTATAGAACTTACGGGAGCGCAGAGCAAGCTCAATGCTTTCATTGAACTTCTTAACGGTTTTAAAATTACAGAACTCGCGAGAACCGGAATTACCGGACTTGCAAGGGGTGCTGCAAATTTAAAATAAATATTAAATATACTTTTGGAGGTAGAGTAAAATGGCAGAGGCTAGGATTTTTTATCAGCAGGATTGTAATTTATCATTATTGGATGGTAAGACAATTGCCATTATTGGTTACGGCAGTCAGGGACATGCACACGCTTTAAATCTTAAGGATTCAGGGTGTCATGTAATTATTGGACTTTACGAGGGCTCAAAATCTTGGAAGAAAGCACAGGATCAGGGCTTTGAGGTCTTTACAGCGGCAGAGGCGGCTAAGAAGGCGGATATTATCATGATTCTTATCAATGATGAGAAGCAGGCTAAATTATATAAGGAAGACATTGAGCCAAATCTTGTTCCGGGCAACATGCTTATGTTTGCTCACGGCTTTAACATTCACTTCGGTTTGATTAAGGCACCTAAGGGGGTTGACGTAACTATGATTGCGCCTAAGGCACCTGGACACACAGTAAGAAGCGAGTATCAGGCTGGTAAGGGAACTCCTTGTCTCGTTGCCGTTGAGCAGGATGAGACAGGAAAGGCTCTTGATATGGCACTTGCTTATGGACTTGGTATCGGCGGAGCAAGAGCTGGTCTTTTGGAGACAACATTCAGAACAGAGACAGAGACAGACCTTTTCGGTGAGCAGGCAGTTCTGTGCGGCGGTGTTTGCGCATTGATGCAG
>CASFUI010000033.1 GCA_949297565.1 uncultured Eubacteriales bacterium | reverse complement strand
CATATTTCGTATCTGTCCCATATATTCAAGGAAATCATTAAAATCAAACTCAGCTTTCTTGAGTTTTTTCTCCATTTCCTTCGCCTTGTCCGCGTCAATCTGTGCCTCTGCCTTTTCAATAAGCGTGAGCACATCTCCCATTCCAAGAATACGCGACGCCATTCTGTCCGGATAAAACTGTTCCAGATCAGAAAGTTTCTCACCCATGCCGACATACAGTATAGGCTTGCCTGTAACCGCTTTGATAGAGAGCGCCGCACCGCCTCTTGTATCGCCGTCGAGCTTTGTGAGTATAACTCCGTCAATGCCGACCTTTTCGTTGAAAGCCGCGGCTACATTTACCGCGTCCTGTCCGGTCATGGAATCGACAACAAGAATAGTCTGGTCAACCGACACCTCATTTTTGATGTTGATTAACTCACTCATCATATCCTCATCAATATGAAGACGTCCCGCCGTATCTAAAATAACAACATTAAAATTATTGTTTTTAGCGTGTGAAATCGCTGCTTTGGCAATATCCACCGGACTGTTGCCGGTGCCCATAGAAAATACTTCTACGCCCTGCTTATCGCCGTTTATTTTTAGCTGTTCTATCGCCGCCGGTCTGTAAATATCGCAGGCTGCCAAAAGAGGCTTTTTGCCTTTCGCCTTGAACTTTCCTGCCAGCTTTGCAGTCGTCGTCGTCTTACCGGCTCCCTGAAGACCCGCCATCATAATTACAGTAATCTCACCGCCGGACCTTACCGCAATCTCAGTGGTCTCTGAGCCCATGAGAGAAACCAGCTCTTCATTGACAATTTTAATCACCATTTGACCGGGAGTCAGACTCTGCATAACATCCTGTCCGACAGCACGCTCTTCAACGGATTTGATAAACTGCTTTACCACTTTAAAATTTACATCGGCTTCGAGAAGCGCCATTTTTACTTCCTTCAGCGCAGCCTTGACGTCTGCCTCCGACAACCGCCCTTTTCCGCGAAGATTCTTAAAAATATTCTGAAGTTTATCTGATAAACTGTCGAATGCCATAAATCCTCATTTCCGTCCGTCAGGACTTAAACGAATAGTTAGAAATTATCAATAATATCCTTTGCAATGTTCTGAATACTGCGTATGTTATCTATATTGCCGTCTTCTATAAAATCCTCCGACAGCTTTACAATCATGTGCACCTTTTCCTTCGTCTGAATGAACTTAGATACAAGATGCAGCTTTTCTTCATAGCCGTTTAAAGTATTATTGACACGCTTTATCAAATCGTGAACTCCCTGTCTTGAAATTCCGTATTCATCGGCAATTTCACTCAGTGACAGGTCATTAAACACAACATCTTTATAAACGCTGCGCTGATGTTCATTAAGCAGCTCACCGTAAAAATCATATAAAAGCGTCTGTTCTACAAACTTTTCCATAGCAGTACCACTCTCACTGAAAGTTTCAAACCTTGAGAATAATATCACACGTCCAAATACATGTCAAGCATTTTTACTTGACAATTTTAAAATTTTTCAGCAGTCCCGACGGAGTCTTTTGTAAACGGCGCTGTCTGGACTGCTGTGAAATTTCAGCTCAGAACACTTGAGCTTGCACGCGTTCTCAAAAGAATGTATATTTTATATATTGACATTAAGTTAATATCATGATATATTGACTTTGTTAATTTTTTATCAATCATCTATATGCCGGATTACAACCTAAACGGCGCACAATGAGAAATGGAGGATTATTATGTCAGAAAAAAACATGGAACAGGTTTTGCTTGTCGACACCGTTCCCGCACTGGAACAAAAACTTGCCGAAGTACGCGAGGCACAGCAGATTTTTTCTTCCTATACACAGGAGCAGGTGGACAAAATATTTACAGCTGCCGCAATCGCCGCCAATAAAGCGCGTATACCTCTCGCAAAGCTTGCGGTTGAAGAGACGGGCATGGGCGTGGTTGAGGATAAGGTAATTAAAAACCATTATG
>CASFUI010000032.1 GCA_949297565.1 uncultured Eubacteriales bacterium | reverse complement strand
TATGGCTGGACACTCGATTTTGAAGAGGTAAAGCGCTGCGTGGACTGGCAGCTTAGGGAACTGAAAACAGATTATATTGACTTCGGATTTATACACTGTATCGATGAAATCCGCGACCTTGAAAGGGTGACGGAGTGCGGAACTCTGGAGTACATAAAAAAGCTTAAAAAGGACGGTGTAGTGCGTCATATCGGACTGTCCACACATACGCCTGAAATTGCGCAAAGGCTTCTGGATACAAATATTATTGATATGCTGATGTTCAGCATTAATCCTGCATATGACTATCGTCACGGCGAGTATGCCTTTGGAGGCACGGATGAGAGAATGTCTCTCTATCGCAGATGTGAGGCTGATGGAGTGGGAATTGCGGTTATGAAGGCCTTTGCGGGAGGACAGCTTCTGAGTGCGGAGACTTCGCCGTTTCATCGCGCTTTGACGGAATTTCAGTGCATTCAGTATGCGCTTGATAAGCCGGGAGTAATAACTGTTCTGCCGGGGGTGAGAAACAGAAAAGACTTACAGCGGCTTCTTAAATTTACGGAGGCGCAGGCAGATGAGAGAGACTATTCGGTTTTGGGGAGCTTTACTCCTCAGGACGCAGAGGGAGTATGTGTTTACTGTAACCACTGCCAGCCGTGTCCGGCAGGGCTTGATGTCGGTCTTATCAACAAATACTATGATCTGGCTTTGGCAGGGGATGAACTGGCTGTAAACCACTACGCAAATCTTGAAAAAAAGGCGTCAGACTGTATTTCATGCGGACACTGTGATATGCGCTGTCCTTTTAAGGTTGCGCAGATGCAGAGAATGAAAAAAATTGCCGCCTATTTTGGAAAATAGAAGAGCTGCACAGACAGGAGAGGAGAAATAAGAAATGTATGAAATTCTTAGGAGGGAGTTTATATATCTCTGGTATTATTTCAGCGTACAGCTTGAGCAGATTTTCTTATACTGGGTAATCGGTATGCTCATCGGCTCCGCTGTGTCTGTTTTTCTTAAGGACAGGATACATAATATCTTTCGTTCACTCGGTGAGAAAAAACTGGGGGTTTTTGGTATTGCCGCCGCGAGTGTTCTCGGTATAGCATCACCTTTGTGTATGTACGGAACAATACCGATCGCGGCTTCGTTTTCAAAAAGCGGGATTAAAGACGACTGGCTGGCTGCGTTTATGATGTCGTCAATTCTGTTAAATCCGCAGCTTATTATATACAGCGCGGCGCTGGGCAGAACAGCTCTTGCCGTGAGAATTATATGCTGTTTTCTGTGCGGTCTTGCAGCAGGAATACTCATTCGTATTTTTTACGGAAAAAAATCTTTTTTTAACTTCAAGGGCTTTGACGAGCCCAAAAGCCGGGATACAGACCCAAATATTGTGCTCAGGTTTATCAAAAATCTTTGGCGGAATATCAAGGCGACAGGACCGTATTTTTTAGCAGGTATTATGCTGTCTGCTCTGTTTCAGCGCTATGTGCCGTCTGACGTCATGGTGAATATCTTCGGCGGAAATGAGGCTTTCGGCGTGCTTATGGCTGCAACTGTCGGTGTGCCGCTTTACGCGTGCGGGGGCGGAACAATACCGCTTTTGCAGGGGTGGCTTATGGACGGCATGAGTATGGGAAGCGCGGCTGCGTTTATGATAACCGGTCCGGCAACAAAAATAACTAATTTGGGAGCTTTAAAAATAGTTTTGGGTGTAAAGCGATTTGCGATTTATATTGCGTATGTGATTATTTTTTCTCTTGTGTCAGGTATTATCATAAATTTAATTGTGTAGAAAGGACAAAGGAGAGCAAACAAATCCGCCGCCTTAATGATTAGAAAATCATTGGGCGGCGGATTTTTGCCCGTTTGGGTTTATTAAACATGGCAAAAATAGTATAAGATATTGATATGTAACTTTAATTTTAGTAAAATGTTATAAAAATATTTGAAATGGAGACAGCCATGAAACACGGATTTATAAGAGCAGCGGCCATGACTCCGCTTATACGGGTGGCAGACTGCACCTATAATACAGAGCGTATAAAGGAACTTATGTTATCGGCGGCAGAGAGGAATGTATCGCTTGCGGTATTTCCGGAGATGTGCATTACCGGATATACCTGCGGCGATTTATTTTTGCAGGAGACACTTATCCGGCAGGCTGAGGAAAGTCTTTTGGAGCTTGTGAGGGAGTCGGAAAAATACGAGGGAATGCTTGTTTTTGCAGGACTTCCGTTTGAGTATAACTGTAAGCTGTACAATGTGGCGGCGGCTTTTTGTGAAGGCAGGCTGCTGGGACTTGTTCCTAAGAAATGTCTCCCTAATTACGGAGAATTTTATGAGCGCAGGCAGTTTACACCAGGATTTGATGAGTGCGTGAAAGTTCGTGCCGGTGATTTTGAGGTGCCGATGGGGGCAAAGCTCTTGTTTGCGTGTGAGAATATGACACAGTTTGTTGTTGGAGCCGAGATATGCGAGGATTTATGGACTGTACAGCCTCCGAGCATTGGACTTGCCGTGCACGGTGCCACGGTTATCGCAAACTGTTCGGCGAGCAATGAGACAATAGGAAAGCGCAGGTACAGGACTGAGCTGGTCAGCGGACAGTCGGCAAGACTTGTTGCGGGATATGTATACGCAAGCTCAGGAGAGGGTGAGTCAACTCAGGATATCGTGTTCGGAGGGCACAATATAATATGTGAGAACGGCTCTATTCTGGGACAGGCAGAGCTGTTTTCGGGGGAACAGATTTATGCGGATTTGGATTTGGACAGGCTTAAATCAGAACGCCGCAGAATGACTACATTTGTCCCTGCTGAAGAAAACGACGGATATACAACTGTTTATTTCAGGACAAAAATAAAAGAGCTGGATTTACAGAGATATTATGACAGAACGCCTTTTGTGCCTCAGGACGAAAAGGAGAGAAATGAGCGCTGTGAGGAGATTTTGAATATACAGACGTTCGGTTTAAAAAAGAGACTCGTACACACCGGGTGCAGGAGCGCTGTTGTAGGAATTTCGGGCGGCTTGGATTCAACGCTCGCCCTGCTTGTGACGGTCAGAGCTTTTGACGCCTGCGGGCTTGACAGAAGTCTTATAACGTGCGTCACCATGCCATGCTTCGGAACTACGGACAGAACTTATAATAATGCCGTTGAGCTGACAGCACAGCTTGGATGTACTCTGAGGGAAATTCCGATAGAGAAAGCAGTAAGACAGCATTTTAAGGATATAGGACACGATGAAAATGTGCACGATGTGACCTACGAGAACGGGCAGGCGAGGGAGCGCACACAGATTTTAATGGATATTGCCAATCAGACAGGGGGAATGGTTATAGGAACAGGCGATATGTCGGAGCTTGCTCTTGGCTGGGCAACCTATAACGGCGATCATATGTCTATGTACGGAGTCAATTCTTCTGTGCCGAAAACGCTGGTAAGGCATCTTGTGAGATATTATGCCGATACCTGCGGGGAGTCTGAACTTACGGAGGTACTGCTTGACATTCTCGACACTCCGGTGAGTCCTGAGCTTCTGCCGCCGGAGAAGGACGGAACGATAGCGCAGAGAACGGAGGATCTGGTAGGACCTTATGAGCTTCACGATTTTTTCATGTATCATATGTTAAGATTCGGCGTAAGGCCAGAAAAGCTTTACAGGCTTGCCAGACACGCGTTTGAGGGAGCGTATGAGGACGAGGTTATATATAAGTGGCTGAAAACCTTTATAAGGCGTTTCTTTTCACAGCAGTTTAAGCGCTCATGTCTGCCGGACGGACCTAAGGTCGGCTCTGTTGCGGTTTCGCCGAGGGGCGATCTGAGAATGCCGAGCGACGCGAGCGCGGCTCTGTGGCTGGATGAGCTGGAGAAGATAAAGAATAAAAATTTTAATTAAAATTATTAATAATCTATGGAGGAATTTACAGTAATGGCAAAAGTAAAGGGCAGCAATGCGGCATCAAACGATACACAGGAAAAAATTGTCACTAAATATGACAGAAAGGTACAGAAAAGAAAAGAACAGGCGAAAAAAGAGGCTTTAAGAAAAAAGATTTTTTCCATTGCGGCTACGGTCATTGCGGTGATAATAGTTGCGGCTGCCGGAACGGCAGCCTGGCTTAATTACGATAAAGTTCATCATGAGTATATAGCTGTCGACGGAGATTCAATAAGCCAGATAGAATTTGATTTTTATTATTCCATGACTAAACAGAACATTTTAAATCAGGAATTGTACAGCGGTATGACATACGGAGATTATTTTACATCATATCTGGGGTACGATTCTTCTAAAAGGGATTCTGCTCAGACATATGGAGGTGACGCTTCATACACATGGTATGACTATTTTGCAAATAATACGCTCTCGACGATTATGGAATATAAAGCGCTTTTGAAGGAGGCGGACTCAAGAGGGTATGAGTACAGTGCGGACGATGATTACAACAGCTTTGTGGAAGATTTTAAGTCGGCGGCTGATTCTGCCGGGGTTTCGGTGAGCGAGTATTATAAAACAGTTTTCGGAAAGCACAGCAGCGAGAAAAATCTCAAAGGGTTTATCTGCGAATATCTGAAAGCGGCTGCATTTCAGGAGGAGATTCAGTTAGAGCTCGCTCCGGACACTGAAGAGGTGGCAGCATATTATCAGGAACACAAGGATGACTATGATACAGTAAATTACAGGATTTTGGATATTGCAGCCGAGACTGAAAATGACGAGGCATCGCTTGCCGATGCGAAGGCTAAGGCTGAGGAAATGATGTCAAGGGTTACGGACGAGGCGTCATTTAATGAGCTCTGTGCAGAGTATGCTTCGGAGGATGCGGATACATACGCTGACGACGCTGACGCGTCTCTTAAGACATCTGTCTATAAGTCATCAATAACAGGTGATGAGGGTGAGTGGCTGTTCGACAGTTCTCGTCAGGCAGGCGACATAACGGTTATTGAGAATGCCGATGAGAGCAAATGCAGTGTTGTGATGTTTGTTGAGAGAAGCTATGATAAGGATAATGACGAGGTAATATCACAGACGATTCTCAATCAGAATTACAGTGACTTTATCACGTCATACACCGACAGCATGAGTGTTAAAAATAAGAATAACAGAATTAAAATGTATGAAGGATAGGTTTGATTATGAAAGGTTTCAGTGTGCTATCTTTGATTTGGACGGCACACTGATAAATTCTACCGGCGTATGGGAGCAGGTAGATGTTGAATTTCTGGGAAAAAGAGGGATTGAAGTTCCTCCGGATTTTGCTAAGGCGATAAAGACGCATAATTTTGTGACTGGCTCCGAGTATGTCGCAAAGCGTTTCGGATTATCCGAATCACCTGAGGATATTGCCGCAGAATGGTTTGAGATGGCTGCTGACGCTTACGCGAATGATATTATTCTCAAAGATGGAGCAAAGGAATTTCTTTTAAAATTAAAACAAATGGGATATTCTCTTGCGGTTGCAACGGCGTCGGACAGAGCACTGTATGAGCCGTGTCTTAAGCGAAACGGTATTTATGATTTGTTTGATAATTTTACACAGAGCGATGAGGTAAAAAGGGGAAAGGGGTTTCCTGATGTGTACGAGCTTGCGGCTGACAAGTGCGGTTACGGCACTGAGAGCTGTGCGGTTTTTGAGGATGTAGCCGAGGCAGTAAGAGGAGCCGTTATGGGAGGCTTTTACACGGTTGCCGTGAGTGATGAGGCGTCGCGCGCCGACGAGCGGTATATCAGAGAGAATTGTAATCTGTTTATAAATGATTATTATGAGTTGTTATAGAGGAGTTTACTGATGTCAATAGATAAGCAGTTTATTTTATTTGATTTGGACGGTACGCTTACCGATCCCAAAACAGGCATTACAAGATGCGTGCAGTATGCGCTCAAAGATCAGGGGATTGAAGTCGAAAATCCGGACGAGCTTAAATGTTATATAGGACCGCCTCTGGATGAGAGCTTTCAGCGCTTTCACAATATGACGCCTGAAAATGCATGGCGTGCAGTTGAGAAGTACAGAGAGCGTTTCAGCGACATCGGCATATTTGAAAATAAAGTGATAGAAGGCATAAGATTTTGTCTTGATACGCTTAAAGCAGCAGGAAAGACGCTAGCGCTTGCAACGTGTAAGCCGGAGGTTTTTGCCGTAAGGATTCTTGATCATTTCGATTTGTCCGGATATTTTACAGCGGCAGTCGGAAGCGAGCTTGACGGAACGAGGAAGTATAAGAGCGAGGTTATAGAGGAGGTTTTTGCGAGACTTAACCGTTTTAACGGCAATGAAGATATAACGCAGGAAGCTTTGTATGAGATGAAGGCAGATTCAATTATGGTCGGGGACCGAAGAGAGGATATTAACGGCGCTCACGATGCGGGGATTGAGGCAGTCGGCGTGAGATTCGGCTACGCCCGTGAAAATGAGCTTGAGGAAGCGGGAGCTGACTATATTGTTGACAGTGTGGAGCAGCTTACGGCTCTGCTTTTGTCATAGAAACTGATAATACACTATTATGGAAAAGGGGTAGAGAAAATGGTAGGACAGATTTTGGCGGTTGTGATTTTTGTGGCAATGTTTGTACTCATTGTTATCGATAAGATTGAACGCCATTATGTGACACTGGGATGTGGTTTTTTGACGCTGCTGCTGGTATTCGGTATATGTATGCACAGTATGCCTGCTATAGTGGAGACGCTTAATATTCAGAGTATTTTTACGGCTGATTTCTGGTATGCACCGGGAACGTCAGAGGAGGTCTCAAGCGGCATCAACTGGGAGACGATTATTTTTGTCGCCGGCATGATGATTATGGTAGAGGGAATGGCGAGAGTCGGCTTTTTCAGGTGGCTGTGCATGAGAATCGCAAAGCTCGTACATTACAGGACAATTCCTATATTTATCACGTTTATGGTTATGTCGGCGGTTCTTGCGATGTTTATCGACAGCATTACCGTTATATTATTTCTTGCGGCGGTCACCGTCGAGCTGTCACAGCTTTTAAAGTTTAATCCTGTGCCTATGATTTTAGCGGAGGTTTTCTGCGCTAACCTCGGTGGCTCTGCTACAATGTGCGGAGATCCGCCCAATATTATTATAGGAACTTCTCTAGGTTTTTCATTTTTTGATTTTATTACAAATACCGGGCTGATAGCTGGAATAGCGCTGATAGCAGTAGTGATTTATTTTTACTTTGCGTTTCATTCTGAGCTTTCAGGCAGCATTGCTGGAAAAGGAGCTGACATGGTCTCGTTTCCCGACCCAAAGGAAGCTATAAAGGATAGAAAGGGATTTGTCATAAGCTGTGTTATATTTGTTTGCGCGGTTGTTCTGCTTGTAACCCATTCTGTGACGGGGCTTACGGTCTCGTCTATCGGGCTTTTTATTGCTGCTGTTACTGTTTTAACAGCCCCGAAACATATACGTGAGATTGTCGGCAAGGTTGATTATAAGACGCTTTTATTTTTTGTGGGATTGTTTATAGTTGTAGGAGGTCTTGAGCAGACAGGTATTCTTCAGATTGTTGCGAATTTTATCGGCAGAATAAGCGGCGGAAATGCAATGCTTATGGCTGCAATTATTATATGGTTTTCAGCATTTGCAAGCGCGTTTGTGGATAATATTCCATTTGCCGCAACCATGATTCCTATAATAAAGTCGCTGGCGGCAGTTGAGGGGGCAAGCCTCGCAACGCTTTCATGGGCATTGTCTATGGGAACGGATATAGGCGGAAGCGCGACTCCAATAGGAGCGTCGGCTAATGTAGTCGGAACTGCCGTTGCGGCAAAGGCAGGATATCCGATAGGATGGGGCAGATACTGTAAAAAGGTTGTGCCCGCGACTCTGCTTGTGCTTATCATTACAACAGTGTGTATTTTTGTCAGATATTTTTAAACATAAGGATATTGTCCGGTATAAAAGAGTCTGTTGATTTGCGGCAGCATGGTTTTGGTTTTTTATGGAGGTGAGTATATGGCTAAGCAGTTGATTATATCAGTAAGCCGCGAGTTTGGAAGCGGGGGTCATGAGATAGCGGAAATACTGGCGAAAAGGTTTGATATTCCTATTTACGACAGTAATCTTCTAGAAGAGATTGCAAACAGTAAAAATCTTGATGTAGATACAATGGAAAAGTATGACGAGAAGCCAAAGAACGTGCTTTTATCGAGGAGAGTGCGCGGATACAGCAATTCTCTGTCAGAGGTGCTTGCGCAGATGCAGTTTGATTATATAAGGGAGCTTGCCAATAAGGGAGAATCTTTTGTGATTGTTGGGCGCTGCGCAGAGACGGTGCTTAAAAATCACGAGGCGCTTGTCTCAATATTTGTTCTGGCAGACATGGAGAGTAAAATTGCGCGCGTGTTAAAGCACAACGAAATCTCAAGGTCTGAGGCTGAGGCGATGATAAGTATGCAGAACAAAAAAAGAAAAATGTATCACAATCGCTATTGCGACGATAAATGGGGAGATTCAAGGAATTATGACGTCTGTATCAACAGCGCCAGACTTGGAGTGGAGCGCACGGCAAACGTGCTGGAGAGCTACATAAAGGAGCGCGTTTTATTAAGAGAAGAGTAAATGGGATAAATTAATCATATATTTTTAATTGATAAACTGAACGCCGCTGCAAAACCGCAGCGGCGTGTTTTATCTGAAATTTACTTTTATGCTGCATATTTCGGGAATTGTTCCGACACGCATAAACGGACCGTACAGACCGACCCCAGAGGTTACTATATTTGACATATTACCTTTTTTTAAAAAACCGCATGGATTTTCCCAAATAATACCGTTTATTATATTCAGAGGAAAAAGCTGTCCGTCATGTGTATGACCGCACAGGTCTATGTCAACTCCGGCAGCAGACAGCTCACTAAGCTCCTTCGGCTCATGGTCTATTACTATAATGGGCTTTGAGGTGTCAAGCTGGCTGACAATCTCTTCAGGCGTTTTTCGCACTGTTATGTCACGTCCGGGGCGTTCGGCGTCAGGTCTTCCATAGAGATAGAAGCTGTCGTCAATCAGTACGTACTCATCCTTCAGAAGCTT
>CASFUI010000031.1 GCA_949297565.1 uncultured Eubacteriales bacterium | reverse complement strand
ACAGAAATTTTCGACAGTACGGCTGTTAATAGCCCTCTCGCTGTTGACTGCTCTGAGCGTGAGCGGCGTAACAGACGGTCCTGCCGCCTCAAACAGATTTAAGTAATATCTTGTCGCCTGAGCAGATATAATATCGGTATCATCGCTTACCGTGGTGTCCATATTATATAATTTTCGGCTGTCATATGCCCGGCACAGATTTTCCATAGTAATTTCGGCTCCCTGCTTTACAAGGGCTCCTATGGCATTCCCTGCGTCCTTTCTGTACATATTTATCATTTTGTAAATGCCTATGAACGTCCTGCGCTCCTCCTCGCTTATTCCGCCTGTCCTGTCCAGCTTATATAAAAATGTGCTGTACTTGTCGAGATTGCCTGAAAGCTCGTTTTTTTCTTTAAGGTACTCGTTTACAGTCTCAATACTCTCAGTCAGCGGATTGATATTTTCGCGAATCATATCAAGAACAGTCTCCGGCTTCATCTGGTCAATAAGACTGTTTAACGTTGCGTGTAAAGATTTTATCTGATTTATGTTTTCTTTTGTGACATCTATATTGTTGTACGATAAAATGCGTACAGCATCTCTATTCGCCCTGCTGTTGTCAAGTCCCAGACTGCTCAAAATGCTCTCTGCACTCGACTCCACAGCTTTTTTAAGCGAATCTCCCATATCTCTTCTAACTTCTGTGCCGACCGCCTCATATGTCTGATTAGCCTGCCTGAAGCGCTCCCTGAGATTTCTTCCCATATCCGCAAAGTTCTCAAGACTCATTGCTGCGCGCGACTGTATATTTTCCTTATAAACAGCTCCGATAGTAACATCGGGTGCATAAGCTATATCTGCAATCGCTCTCCTTGTGGTAAGCGAAAGCTGATACATTTCAATATAAACATTATTTTTTTGCTCATACTGTATTGCTGAAGCGCCTGAATTTTTTGCCGCCTCATCACTGTCTATATCCTGCGCGAGCTGTTTCGCAATCCTCTCCATAGCCTGCTCCTCATCATAGGCAAGCAGGTGCTCATGAAGAGTACCTATGGAAACCGTGTGAATTGAAATTCCGCTTCTGTACAGATACATTCCCGACTGCGCCGTCATTAAAATCTGAACTTCGAGAAGCATCCTGTAATTGCTCCGTGCAGTACCGCTTAAATCCGACACTGTCTGAACGCCCGGCTCTTCTGTCTGTGCCGCTTTGTTTTCGGCTGTTAAATCAGCTTCCCGATTAACCTGATTTTCTCCTGCGGACTGTTTAAGCTGCTCGCACGCCTCCTCCAAAGATCTGATGCTTACATCTGAGCCATATTTTTCTGTGGCTGACAAAACCTGATCATATGTAGCGTTCATCACTGTGTCAATCGCATCCGCCACATGAGCCGCTGCGTCATAATCACGAATGAGGGAAATGTCCTGCGCCTGCTGCCCCTGTGCCATTCCGTCAGCTATTTTCTTTACCGTATCCATAAAATCAATCTTTAGCTCGTCAAGCTGATTTTTGTATATAAGATTTTTTGCTGTGACAGGTATTCCGTTTTCTATAAAAACCTTTGCGTTATCAATGTTTTTTTCATTATTATCAAGACCAGCGCTCTCGATAACCTTTTCAGCCTGAGGGCGGAGCTGCTGCCACTGCCCGTCTGTAAGCTTCTGTCTTCCAGCGTCAGTTTTATACGAAATTCCTTCGGCAATATTAATGTTATTTATCGTAGGCTCAAGATTATTTTCAACAAGATAATTTT
>CASFUI010000030.1 GCA_949297565.1 uncultured Eubacteriales bacterium | reverse complement strand
CATTAAGCTGACCTGTACTAATAGGTCGAGGGCTTAACCTAAAAGGAGAGGTTAAGCGCTAATAAGAAGAGAGAAATCCGGAAGGAGAGAGGATGTAAAGGCTTTGTTGAGAGTAAATATGTAAAAGATATGTTATAAAGACATTAAAAAGGTATTTACAAAAGTGAAGTCAGATGATATATTTAATGTGCAGTTTTGAAGGAACAAAACCTTCAAAAGGAAATTTTCCTCGATAGCTCAGTCGGTAGAGCACGCGGCTGTTAACCGCGCTGTCGTAGGTTCGAGTCCTACTCGGGGAGCTGATAAGAACATAATAAAGGGCTTCTTGACATGTCCTGTTAATTCAATAAGGCTCCATGGTCAAGCGGTTAAGACACCGCCCTTTCACGGCGGTAACACGGGTTCAAATCCCGTTGGAGTCATTTTTGTTCTTATTGTTGAATATAATTAAATATGGCGACATAGCCAAGTGGTAAGGCGTGGGACTGCAACTCCCTGACCATCAGTTCGAATCTGATTGTCGCCTCTATGTACTAAAAAGCTGAAATTCTTAGTTCGCTGGAATTTCAGCTTTTTATTATGCTCGGAAGATACAGGGATAATCACATAAAGCTCTGATGGCAGATAAGAAAACGCATGCGCGGATTTCTCATCGCCTCTTCGCGGCAAGTCGCTCAGAAATGCATATTAGTATGAAAAATTTTGGTATATACTTTTATTTTATTATTTGAGATGATATGTTATAATAGCGTATGTCACAGATTGATGTGAATTATGCCGGAATAAAAATCTGCTTATTTGAGCGGTGAATAGTATAGATTGGATAGTTAATTATGAAAAAAAATATATTTTTAAAAACCAGAATAATAAAAAGAATTGTTGCGGGAGGCGCAATGTTTGCGCTTTTTGCAGCTCCGTTTTCGGTGGTATTGACAGGCTGCGGACGCAAGACAGAAGTGGTGATTTCAGCCGATGGGGAGGATATGACTGATGCTGCGAAGGAATATGAGACTCTTGAGGAGAGCAGCGCGAAAAAGTTTTCGTATGATGATTTGACAGTTGGAGCTGTACGTTATAAGATGACGGAATCTCAGGTTAAAACATTGCTTGGAGAGCCGTCTATAGTTTATGATTCAAAGGAAACTGACAAAACGCAGTCTGACATTTCGGAAAGAATTTATTCATACAATGATTTGACTCTTGTATTTTCGAAGCTCAATGACGAGTATCTTTTGACAGCAGCGGCGAGCGTGCGTGATGAGGATGTCTTTTCGAGAGGGCTTCAGGTAGGTGATACATTTGATGATATTTTGAAGGTTTATTACCGCGATGCTGATTTTATGAATAAAAATTATTTTTCTGAGGATAAATCAACATTGTTCGGAAAATTTCTGTATGGCGGCTACACTATTGATTCATTGGATAAGGTTAAAACTAAAGGCAAGATTGAGTACGGTGTGGTTAATCTGAATGGTTATGCATCAATAGAGACGGCGGAATCTTATATAGTGGAAATGACATATTTTGAGCCGCCTTACAAGAACGAGACGGCGACAGTAGACGATGCTTTTGCGCAGATTGCATTTGATATAGACCAGAACGGAAAGATTACGGCAATACGCTGGTATTACTATCCTGAACAGGAGTGATATTATATTATAAAAACGGAGGGTATTTATGAAATCAACAACTTTAGTTATTATGGCTGCTGGTATGGGGAGCCGGTTTGGCGGAGGAAT
>CASFUI010000029.1 GCA_949297565.1 uncultured Eubacteriales bacterium | reverse complement strand
TGATGTAGAAGGCTATGATGCAGGAAGAAAAATGGCTATAATGGCATCGATAGCGTTTAACTCGCGTGTGACCTTCAATCACGTATATACGGAGGGAATTACAAAGATTACGGCGGATGACATCAGATACGCAAAAGAGTTCGGATATGTTGTCAAGCTGCTCGGCCTTGCAAGAAATGTTGACGGAGAGATAGAGGTTAAAGTACACCCTATGCTTATAGATGAAAATCATCCGCTGGCGACCGTGCGCGATGCGTTTAACGCGGTGTTTGTTCACGGAGACGCGATGGACGACGCCATGTTTATGGGCAGAGGAGCGGGACAGATGCCGACGGCAAGCGCTGTGATGGGTGACATTATTGATGTTATGAGAGATATTGTGCGTGACTGCTGCGGAAGAATAGGCTGCAGCTGTTATAAGAAGCTTAACGTCAAGAAAATAGATGAGACAAAGAGTAAGTTTTTCCTGAGGATTAACGCGCATGACCGTCCGGGAGTACTTGCCAATATTGCGAGCGTGCTTGGAAATAATGACGTAAGTATCGCACAGGTCGTGCAGAAGAGAAGAAGCGGCGGTGTAGCCGAGCTTGTAATTATAACAGATGAGGTTGAGGAAAAGCATTTTAATGATGCAATGGCAGTTTTTAAAGGGATGTCGGTTGTTCAGGAAATTGCAGGTGTGATTAGAGTATATTAATAATACATTTTACACAAATTTAACGTATTTGTGATATTTGATTTTACATTTAATCCTTATAATTAAAGCCGGAGCAAAAAACAGTTTAATTATTAAGGAGAGTTTATGAGAAACAGATTTGACAGACAGTTATGTACTTTGAATGATGAGCTCATTGAAATGGGCAGCATGATTGAAAAATCTATTGAAACTGCTGTGAAGGCAATGGTTGCTCAGGATGTCGCTCTCGCAAAAGAGGTGATTGATTCGGATGAAGAGATTGACCGTCAGGAGCGGGAAATCGAGGATTTGTGTCTCAAGCTGCTTTTGCAGCAGCAGCCGGTTGCAAAGGATTTGAGGCTTATTTCGGCGGCGCTGAAAATGATAACCGATATGGAAAGAATAGGCGACCACGCAACCGATATATCAGAGATAACCATTGCTATGGCGGACAAGCCATATATCAAGAAGCTTGAACACATACAGCAAATGGCTAAGGAAACTATGGTTATGCTGGTTGAGAGCATAGAGGCGTTTGTAAACAAGGATATGGAGAAAGCAGAAGCTGTAATCGCGCATGATGATATAGTTGATGATTTGTTTTCCAAGGTTAAAAATGAGCTTATAAGTATGATACATGAGAATGTTGATGCCGGGGAGCAGGCGGCAGATTTGCTTATGGTGGCTAAATACCTTGAGAGAATAGGCGATCACGCTACAAATATATCAGAGTGGGTTATTTTCTCAATTACGGGCTCTCATCCTGAAAAGGAAAATAAATGATAGAAAATTTTAATAAAATTCATATATAAGTAAAAAATTTTACATAGATTTTACATATATTTGATATAAATTTCAGATACTTGGTCTATACTCCGAAATGTTAAAAATAAGTAAAATATTACCGGGTGATTTATTTCACCTAACATGGAGGAAGAGAATGAGTATTTTTAATGCAATCGCATTGATTGGCGGACTGGCTTTGTTCCTGTACGGAATGGAACTGCTGGGAGAGGGATTATCTAAGGCTTCAGGAGGAAAGCTTGAGTCTATTTTGGAGAGACTGACTTCAAGCCCTATAAAAGGTGTATTGCTTGGAGCCGGAGTCACAGCGGTTATTCAGTCTTCATCTGCCACAACAGTTATGGTGGTAGGCTTTGTAAACTCCGGAATTATGAAATTGAGCCAGGCGGTAGGCATTATAATGGGTGCCAATATAGGTACGACCGCAACGTCATGGATTTTGAGCCTTACGGGAATTGAGGGTGACAGTTTTTTAATAAATATGTTAAAGCCTATGTCATTTTCACCGATTCTTGCAATGATTGGCGTTATTATGATTATGTTCCTGAAGAAGGAAAAGCTTCACGACATAGGAAAAATTCTTGTTGGCTTTGCAATTCTTATGTATGGAATGGACGCGATGAGCGCTGCTGTTGAGCCGCTTGCAGATGTACCTGAATTTACAAATATTCTTACAATGTTTTCTAATCCGATATTAGGTATGCTTGCAGGTTTAATTCTCACAGCTATAATACAGAGTTCGTCTGCGTCAGTTGGTATACTTCAGGCTCTCAGCGCAACAGGAAGTGTTACATTTGCCACAGCGCTGCCTATTATCATGGGTCAGAATATAGGTACATGTGTTACAGCGATGATTTCAGCTATCGGGGCAAAGAAAAATGCCAAGCGTGCAGCTCTGGTACATCTTTACTTCAATATTATAGGTACGATAGTTTTCATGTGTCTTTTCTACCTGATTAATGCGTTTGTTCATTTTGATTTTCTGACACAGAGCGCTACGCCGGTTGGAATAGCAACTATACATAGCACATTTAACGTATTTGCTACATGTCTTTTGCTTCCTTTCAGCAAGGGACTTGAAAAGCTCGCATATATGTCGGTGCGTGAGGACAAGAACGATGTTCCGGCATTGGATAAAGATAAAGAATTTGCGCTTCTCGATGAGAGATTTCTTGACAAGACCAGCCTTGCTATGCAGCACTGCCGTACAGTGACAAATAATATGGCAGCTTTATCTAAGGAGGCATTGTTTAAGTCACTCGAACTGTTTAAGAATTTCAGCGAGGACGGAGCGGAAAAGGTCAGTGAGATTGAAGAGCGTGTTGACAGATACGAGGATGAGCTTGGAACATATCTCATGAAGCTGAGCAGCCGTGACCTCACGGAGCAGGATTCGGAGACGCTTAATATGCTTCTTCACTCAATAGGTAACTTTGAAAGAATTTCCGACCACGCATGCAATCTTGTGGACGCGGCAAGAGAGATGCATACAAAGAATATGCGTTTTTCCGATAAGGCGGCGTTGGAACTCAGTATATTTACCGGTGCTGTGAAGGATATTGTAAATATGTCATATAAAGCATTTGAGGATGAGGATGTTCATGAGGCGATGCTTGTCGAGCCTCTCGAAGAAGTTATAGACGATATGAATATAGAGCTGAAAGCGCGCCATATCAGAAGACTCAGAGAGGGCAAATGTACTATTGAGCTGGGCTTTGTTCACTCTGATATTATTACAAATTATGAGCGTATTGCCGATCATTGTTCCAATATTGCCGTCTGCATAATTGAGATTAAGCAGGACGGATTTGATACTCATGAATATCTCGGAACAATAAAGCGGGAGAATAACGAACAGTTTAGAGCCAGATATGCTCAGTACAAGGAAAAATATAAGCTTCCTGAGACGAGGAGCTTTGCTGAGACAGACGTGCAGCCCGCGCAGGCACAAAAATAAGCAGACGGATTACGGGTGCGCACAAGTATAAATGGAGGGTAATATGGCACTTATATATGTTGTTGAGGATGATAAGAACATAAGCGAAATTGAAAGTTTTGCGTTGAAGAATGCAGGACATCAGATTATTGAGTGTACATGCGGAAAAGAGTTTCACAAACAGGTTGCGGAGCGCGTTCCTGACTTAATTCTTTTGGACATAATGCTCCCGGACGAGGACGGACTGGAAATTCTTACAAAACTCCGTGCAACTCCAGAGACAAGGCGTATTCCTGTAATATTAGTTACTGCAAAGACAACGGAGATTGATAAGGTTAAAGGTCTTGACATGGGAGCAGATGACTATCTTACCAAACCTTTTGGAGTTATGGAATTAATTTCAAGGGTTAAAGCGCTGCTTCGACGTGTCGGCGGCATGGAAGAGGAAAAGTTTATAAGGATAGGAATTCTCTTTATAGATGACGAGAAGCATGTTGCTTATGTGGATGACAAGCCTGTCGAACTGACTTATAAGGAATATGAGCTTTTAAAATATCTTGCTATTAATCAGGGAATTGTTCTCTCAAGAGATAATTTAATGGAAAAAATATGGAGTTCAGATTATGAGGGAGAGTCACGTACGCTTGACGTTCATATCAAGACGCTCAGGCAGAAGTTGGGTCCTGCCGGAACTTATATTAAGACAGTGAGAAACGTGGGATATTTCCTTGATGTCGATAATGCATAAATACGGATAGTGTTAAATATCCGGTGTTTTCAAGGCGCAGAAAGCCGGTTGCACATGTGTTTGCCGGCTTTCTGCGCTTTTTGTTTTATTCTATTAGGAAAGTTCTTTGAACTTCCTATAGAATAAAACTGCTCCGCAGGCTCGCAGAGGCGCGGAAATGTAATTATTCTTACGAATCCGCGCCTCGCGAAAGAGTTCGCTTGCGAACTCTTTTTTATGGGAAAATGTGCGGCAGAACATATCTTTGGTATAAATTATGATTGGAGAAAAGCTTGGTATGGGGTTAAAAAAGAGAATTAATCTGCAGTATATGTTTTTGACGTTTTTGGCGATTGTAGCTACAGTCACTATTTCAAGCGTTGTATTTTACGAATTGATAAAAAAAGAGGTTGTGAGCGATTTAAAAACATATGCCGATTTAATGGTAAAGTCAGATGCGTGGGAAATTGTGACTAATCCGAAGAACAATACCATTGCTGTGTCGATGAGCGATGAAAAACAGATCAGAATAACGCTTATTGACAGTGACGGAAAAGCGATATATGACAGCGATGCCGATATAGACGGTATGGAAAACCACAGGGAGAGACCTGAGGTAGCAGAGGCATTTGAAAACGGAAGCGGACAGGCTGTAAGAAAATCCGAGACAATGGGTAAGAGTGCATTTTACTATGCAGTAAGAATGGATAATGACTGTGTGCTGCGCGTATCAAAAAAGGTAAGCAGTCTCACAAGTATTCTGTTTCAGGCAATGCCGATTATGGTTATACTTTGCGTTAATTTATTTATTTTGTGTGTAATATTATCAAATTTGCTTACGAGGAGTATCATAGGACCGATAGAGAGGCTTGCCGGCAATCTTGACGCGTCGGATTCGGTTAAGGTCTATAAGGAGCTTGTCCCTTTTGTCACAACAATACGGCAGCAGCATGAGGATATTATGCGCAACGCCAACATGCGTCAGGAGTTTACTGCAAATGTATCACATGAATTAAAAACTCCGCTGACATCTATTTCGGGATACTCGGAGCTCATCGAGAGCGGAATGGCAAATGACAGTGATATTGTGCGGTTTGCCGGAGAAATTCACAAAAGTTCTAACCGTCTTTTGACGCTTATTAATGATATTATACGTCTTTCTGAGCTGGACGGAGATATGAAAGAGGATATTTATGAGGAAGTAAACCTTTACGAGATAGCGCAGAACTGTGTAGACATGCTGCAGATGAGCGCCGGAAAACATAATGTCTCACTTGTGCTGCACGGAAGCAACCAGTATGTCAAAGCAAATAAACAGATGATGGAGGAACTTATATATAATCTGTGCGACAACGCAATAAGGTATAATAATCCGGGCGGCTCCGTTGATGTGACTGTCGAATATAAAAACGGAAAGACGCTTGTTGAAGTAAAGGATACGGGAATAGGTATTCCAAAAGAACATCAGGAGAGAATATTCGAGAGATTTTACCGTGTAGACAAGAGCCGTTCAAAGTCCACAGGCGGAACGGGACTTGGTCTTGCCATTGTAAAGCACATTGTCGCAAAGCATCCTAACGCAAAACTTGAACTTAACAGCGAAGTAGGAAAGGGAACAACTATAAGAGTTCTGTTTGACTAGCGGGTAATTAAAAGCTATACTGAAATATCAAAAAATGATACAGATGTATTGATGTGTGCGGGAATGGAGGAAATATGTGGAGGATTTTGATTGTTGAGGATGATGAGATTATCGCTCGCACAATAGCGGAACATTTGTCACAGTGGGGGTATGATACATGTGTAATAAAAGATTTTGAGCATGTGCTTGATGAGTTTGGCTCGTTTAATCCCCAGCTTGTACTCATGGATATATCGCTGCCTTTTTATAACGGTTATCACTGGTGCTCAAAAATCAGAAATATTTCGAGTGTTCCGGTAATTTTTCTCTCGTCTATGTCTGATAATATGAATATTGTAATGGCGATGAATATGGGCGGTGATGACTTTATTACTAAGCCTTTTGATTTGAATGTGCTCACCGCGAAAATTCAGGCTATGCTGCGGCGCACATATTCCTTTGACAATGAAGTGCATATTATTGAGTGCCGGGGCGGTATCTTAAATATAAATAATCAGACGTTTTTTTACGGTGACAATAAAATTGAGCTTACGCGCAATGAATACAAGATACTCCAATGCCTGATGGAGAAAAAGGGAAGCGCGGTTGAGAGAGAGACAATTATAGAAAAGCTGTGGGAGAGCGAAGATTTTATCGACGATAACACGCTGACGGTAAATATTACACGTCTGCGAAAAAAGCTTGAAAATGCGGGACTTAAGGATTATATTCAAACTAGAAAAGGGATTGGATATATCATTGAAGATTAATATTGGAAAGATAATAAAAAGTTATATAAAAGACAGAATAAAAATAGCGGCATTGGTATGTGTTTTCGCGGCTATACCGGTTGCGGTTTCGGCGCTGTACCTTGAATCAGTGTCTCCGGCTTTATATTCTCTTATATTGTATGCGCTTATTCTTGTGACAGCGGGAGTTGTTGATTTTTACAGATATTACAGACAATGGGCGGCAATATGCCGTAATCTTGAGGTTGAGGAATTGTATGAAATCAGCGGTATTTCCGCGGAGTCGGAGCTTGATAAAATGTACCTGCTTTTGACCGAGAAGGTAATACGTGAAAAATCGGAGCTAGCGTCTAAAAGTATGGTATCTATGACGGAGCTTAAGGATTATTATGCTCAGTGGGCTCATCAGATAAAGACGCCGATAGCGGCGGCAAATTTGCTGCTTCAGGCTGCAACACAGGAGAAGTTTGTAAGAGAGCTGAAGCATGAGTTGTTCAAGATAGATTTTTATGTTGATGCGGTCATGAACTATCTCAGACTTGAGGATTCATCTTCAGACCTGAACTATGAAAACTGCGTGCTTGAGACGGTTGTCAAAAAATCCGTTAAGCGATTTTCAACTCAGTTTATAGCCAAAAATATATCTATAAAACTGGAAAATCTGGACGGAGTTGTGTGCACCGACAGGAAGTGGCTTGGATTTATATTGGAGCAGCTTCTGTCAAATGCCGTTAAATATACTGATTTCGGGGGCAGAATAAGCGTCTGCGGAGAAAGTGACCCGGTTAAAAACCGTCGTGTCATTGTTGTAAAGGACAGCGGAATAGGTATAAAGAGCGAGGACTTGCCAAGAATTATGGAGCGCGGTTATACGGGCTATAACGGAAGAATGGATAAAAAATCTTCAGGTATAGGTCTTTATCTGTGCAAAAAGGCGGCAGATAAAATCGGCGCCGAAATCACAATAGAATCTAAGGTCGGAATAGGAACGACGGTGTTTGTAACGCTTTCAGGAGAGGACAGAGGTAACATTACAAATTTGTAAGCTGTAAAGGATGAAATGTAAGCTGAATGAATGGCAGCTCATTTCATCCTTTTTTATAATAATAACCGATGAGTGGGAAATGCCTGCTCTCATAAATAATTTGCGGCATGGAGGTTATAAAGATGTCATTATTGGAAGTGAAAAATTTAAAAAAAGTTTATACAACAAGACTTGGCTCTAATCAGGTGCTGGCGCTGAAAAATGTAAGCTTCAGCGTGGATAAGGGCGAATTTGTGGCAATTATGGGAGAGTCGGGCTCCGGAAAAACAACACTCTTGAATTTACTTGCTGCTCTTCACAAGCCGACGTCAGGAGATATTCTTCTGAACGGAAGTAATATTGTGGGCATTAAGGAGAGTGACCTTGCCTTATTCAGGCGAACAAATCTGGGCTTTGTATTTCAGGATTTCAATCTGCTTGATACATTTACTCTCAGAGACAATATTTATCTGCCGCTGATATTGTCCGGCGTAAAGCATACGGTGTGCGAACAGAGGATTGAGCCTATTGCCCGCAGGCTCGGTATAAGCGAATTGCTCGGAAAATATCCGTATGAGGTTTCGGGAGGTCAGAAGCAGCGTGCTGCGGTGGCAAGAGCCCTGATTACAAAGCCTCAGATAATTCTCGCGGATGAGCCGACGGGAGCTCTTGATTCAAAATCTTCGGACGCTCTGCTTGATTTATTCGCTAAAATAAACAGTGACGGACAGACAATTTTAATGGTAACGCACAGCACGAAGGCTGCAAGCAAGGCTGGCAGAGTGCTTTTTATAAAGGACGGAGAAGTATTTCATCAGCTTTATAAGGCCGAAATGTCTGACGAGGAAATGTATCTGAGAATTTCAAATACGCTGACTGCGCTCGCAACAGGGGGTGATGTACGTGAATAATTCAATTTATCCTAAAATGGCGGCGCTGAATATACGCAAAAACGCCAAGGTTTATGTTCCGTATATTATTATGGGAATATTTGTTATAGCCTGCTATTATATGATGCATTCCCTGAGCAGCAACAATACCATAAAAAATATGAGTGGCGGAGAATATGTCATTTCTATGGTGCAGCTTGGTGTCGGAGTTGTCAGCATATTTGCGGTAATTTTTCTGTTCTATATAAACAGCTTTCTTATGAAGCGCAGAAAAAAGGAATTAGGGCTTTACAATGTGCTTGGAATGGAAAAAAGACATATTGCGAGAATGCTGTTTTTTGAAAATATCTATGTAGTAGTGACAGATATAGCAGCAGGTCTGGCAGTCGGAATGATACTCTCAAAGCTTATGTTTTTGCTTTTGATGAAGATTATCAATACGGGAACGGTAATCGGATTTCAAATCTGCGCAGAATCAATTCAGGCAACGATTATATTTTTTGTATTGATTTTTGCGGTAATGTTTTTATACAATATTTTAAAAATAGGAATGAGTAATCCAATAGAGCTTCTGCAAGGAGGAATGGTTGGTGAGAAAGAGCCGAAAACAAAGGTTCTGATTGCGATAATAGGTTTAGTAATGTTAGGGGCAGGATATTTATTTGCCCTTATGACAAAATCACCGTTTAAGGCACTAAACTTATTTTTTCTTGCTGTGGCGGCTGTAATTATAGGAACATATTGTCTCTTTACAGCGGGAAGTATTGCGGTGCTTAAGCTTTTGCGAAAAAACAAAAAATTTTATTATCACCCGACACATTTTACAATTATTTCAGGCATGCTTTACAGAATGAAACAGAATGCAGTCGGACTTGCGAATATTTGTATTTTGTCTACTATGGTGCTTATAAGTATCTCAACTACGGTCTGTATGTATTCAGGAATTGAAAAATCGGTTTCTGAGAGATGTCCGAGGGAAATTAATGTGTCGGCAGAGCTTACGGAGGGGGATTTTGATACTGCCGTATCTGAGGTTGACGCTGCAGTTGACGAAATTGTCTCAGAAAATAACGCTCAGAAGAAAAATACAAGGGCTTTCAGAAGTTATACAATAATCGCTAATGAAGACAAAAAGGGAAGCTATACCATACCTACAGATACAGACAACTCATATGCTGCTGCGATGCTTGCAGAAAACGGCACAACCTTTGATTGTATTCCTCTTGAGGATTTTAACACTGTAATGGGTACTGATTACTCGCTTTCGGATGGAGAGGTTTTGCTCTATGACACAAAAAATACAGAGCTTACATCGGTGGAACTCAATGCGGGCGGTCAGAGCAAGGTATTTAAGGTTAAAGATACCGAGCTGAAAAACGGCGGTGAAATTTTAAGTGATTCGGGGATTGTGCCTAATGAATTTTTGATGGTAGTTAAAGACTTTGATACTTTTAAATCTGTTTACTATATGATAAATGGGGGACAGAGCACTGACTCAGCTTCGTCTGACGCGGTCAGCGGAGGTACGAAGGTATACTATTATCTGGGCTTTGATACGGATTTAAGCACAGATGAGGATATTGAACTGACAAAGCAAATTTACGGCATTGATATTCCGTCGGCTTATGTGGAAGCGGAAAATAAGATACAGATGAGACAGGAGTATTATCAGTTGTACGGCGGCTTTTTGTTTTTGGGTTTGTTCGTAGGCATACTTTTTTCTGTGGCAACGGCTCTGGTTATCTATTATAAGCAGATTTCAGAAGGATATGAGGACAGAGAGCGGTTTGATATTATGCAGAAAGTGGGAATGAGCTACGACGAGGTAAAAAGAACAATACGAAGCCAGGTGTTAATGGTGTTTTTCCTTCCTCTTGCTGTTGCAGGAATACATGTGGCGGTATCGTTCAGGGTTATAAAAATGATTTTAAAAATGTTATCCATGACAGAGCCAACGCTGTTTATGGCGGTAACACTCATAACTCTGCTTGTTTTTGCGGTTATGTATACAATCGTATTTATGATTACGACAAAGGCGTATTACGGAATTGTTAAGAGGGAGGCGTGATATATAGCAGATTTCGTTGAAAGCGGCAGTAAAGTCTGGTAAAATAATACCAATTATTAAAGAAACAGGATGTGCCGTACATGGAAGATAATAAGAAGAAAGTTAATATAGAGCTGATAAAAAGAATAATTATCTTCCTGCTTTTAATAGTAATAGTTGCGGTTTTCCGTGATGAATTAGTTGACGGAATACATGAGATGCGCAGGGTTTCGTTTATTCAGGTAGCAGGTATATTTGCTCTGGCACTGATGTATATGCTTATAGAGGGGTATATAATTTATCAGATGTCTAAAGCGTACAATCCTGAAATTTCATATTCAGGCTGTGTCGGCTGCGCTTATTACTGTGAGTTTTTAAGACTTGTGACGTTTGGAAGCGGCGCGGGGATAGGAGAGATATATTATCTTAGCAAAAAGGGGATTAAACCGGCAAATGCAACGGGCTTAAGCCTTATTCAGTATATGTTGCGTAAAATTGCAATAGGAGTTCTGGGAGGACTGTGTTTTATTCTGTGTTTTGATACGGTTAATCCATATATCGGCGAATATAAGATATATCTTTTATTTGCGGTTATCCTGACATCAATTATAGGTATTTGTATTATATTTTTATCCTGTTCCGGGAAATGTGCAGAGCTGATTTTCAGAATTTTAGATTTGGCCGGGAGAAAATGGTCAATATCAGGAAAGCTTGAAAAGTTAAAAAATCAGGTTGTCATACTGCAATCAGGGGCAAAAGATTTATTTAAGAGCAGGACGAGACTCATAAAGGTGATGTGCCTTAATTTCTGTAAGTTTTTTTGTCTTTATATGATACCGTATGTGCTGTATGGCAGCGATACCAAGCTGAGTATGGGAATGTCATTTGTGCTGATGTCTCTTGCTACAATGATTGCGGGAGTTATTCCGACTCCAAGCGGATATGGCTCTATTGATTTTTGTCTTCTTATACTTTTTGAGGCTATTATCGGCGACGCGCGAGTGGTATCGCTGGCATTGCTGTACCGGATTGTAACTACGGTAACTCCGGCTGTTATCGGCGGGGTTGTTGCATGGAAGGGAAGTTTAAACAGGTCTGAGATGAACAGCCTTAAAGATTGAAGCGGGTGTTCCAAAGGTCATGAAATGGCTTGAGGGACGCCCGTTTTTATATTGCATATATTAAATAGAAGCATAAACTATAAGGTATGAATAAAGTGAGAAATTATGTATCTTTATCATTAGAAACAAATTTGTTTTTCGGAAGAATTATGAAAGAGCATTCGCTTTTTCTTCTTGCCGCATTTCCGTCAAAGGAGACGGCGTATATAGAAAAGGCAGACTGGTTCAGGGCAGAGTTTGAAAAATTACTTGAGAAGGTAGTACAGCTTTCAAACGGAATGGTTGGGAAAAGGATTTTGTGTTCCGGCGAGGTGGTGACAGAATTTACCGAAATGGCAGAACAGCAGACAAAGCGCCTGACGGGAATACCTATTGATATTCAGATTACACAGGCGGAAAAAAATTTACAGGCGGGGTCCGGAAGAAATATAACAAGAGAAATGGTGCAGCGGGTCAGAAAAATAAATCAGAGAGCTCTCTGGCTGTTGAACGGTCTTATTGAGTTTAAGGAGAGAATTTTGCAGGAGGTTACGTCGTGCAGGCTTTATACGGCTAACTATCCTCTGCTGATTGAGCATATTATCAGAGAGGCAAAATTATACAGACAAATTCTCACATCTCTCCAGCAGAGAGGATGTATGCCTATGCAGGATTTAAGAGAGACAGAGCTTTTCTGGAATCAGATTATGATGGAGCATGCACAGTTTATCAGAGGCCTTCTTGATCCTGCCGAGTGCGAGCTTATAGAGACGGCAAATACTTTTTCAGAGGATTACTGCCGTCTGATTGAAGAGGCAAAAGCACAGGAGTGCCGTGCGGCGGAGAGTCTGACGAGAAAAACGCGGGAGACTACCGAGAAATACCGTGATTTTAAATCGGCAGGCACTCAGGGTATTACCGGCTGCAGCATACGCTCAGTTATACTTCCGCTGCTGGCGGACCATGTGCTTCGTGAGGCAAATCACTATCTCCGTATACTGGATAATTCTGAAAAAGGGGTATAGCATATGGAATTGTATCAATATCCCGAAAAAAAACAGGTAAAGTATTTTAATATAGAAGCTATTCAAATTCCGATTGTATACAATAAATACGGAGATTATGACCCGAACGGTCTGATGTATGTGCTTGAGGAAGACGCACAGAGAATTCAGAGGGAGGCGCATATAAGATTCGGACAGATGCCTCCGCAGCCTTATGAAGAAGTACAGCCGCTTGTTATTCGCGTAAATCTTGGCGACACAGTCAAAGTGTGTTTTCGCAATAATTTAAATCGCAGACTGTCAATTCATGTACAGGGGCTTGCTTATGATGTAATGACTTCTGACGGGAGCAGTGCAGGATATAATAAAGACAGTACAACCGCCGGGGAAATTATGTATACGTGGTATGCGGATACAGAAGGTGTTTTTATATTCCATGATATGGCGGACTCAAGAAGCGGAGAGCAGGCTACCAATGTTCACGGACTTTTTGGAGCTGTAATTGTGGAGCCTCCGGAGGCAAAATGGTTTAATCCGCAGACAGGAGAAGAGCTGAAAAGCGGTCTGATGGCGGATATTTATACGCCCGGCAGACCTGCTTTCAGGGAATATACTGTGTTTTTCCATGACGAACTGGAAATTCTTGATAAGGACGGAAAAACTCCGATTGACCATATGACCGGGCTGCCGTCCTCTACCACCGCAATCAGCTATCGCTCTGAGCCTATGAGAAACCGCATGCCTCTTTCACATGATCCGGCAGATACGGGAGAGGATATTTCTATGAGCTCATGGGTGTACGGTGACCCGGCGCCTCCGATTTTAAGGGCATATGTGGGCGATCCGGCAAAAATACGGCTTGTACACGGAGGAATAAAGGAGACGCATGTGTTTCATCTTCACAATCACCAGTGGAGACTGGAAGCGGATAATCCTATTTCCACGATTTTGGATTCGATTTCCATAAGTCCCCAAGAATGCTATACGCTTGACATATTATACGGTGCGGGAAGCAGAAATAAAGTTATCGGAGATGTGATTTTTCACTGTCATCTTTATCCGCATTTTCATGAGGGAATGTGGACTTTATGGAGAATTCATGACAGGCTTGAGGACGGAAAAGGTGTGCTCCCCGATGGAACACGCGTACCTCCGCTTCTGCCGCTTAAAGACAGAAAACGTCCGCCTGATAAAGATGCTCTTCATCCCGGGTATCCTGATTTTATCTGCGGACAGACCGGCGAGCCTCCGAGACAGCCACCATGCGGGGTGCTGGATGCGGAGGGAAACGTAAAGGTGTGTCCGACGCCGCTTGAAGAAGCTAATTTTGTAAAAAAACCGGCTCCCGGTGCGTTGTATACAGATACTTGTCCGTGTCATACCACAGGTGAATGCTGTTGTTTGAAGAATGATAACACGGCTTGCGAGGGGTGTCGTTTTCCGGAAAATTGTGAGAAGGTAAGAGTGTTTGAGATTGCTCTTGTACAGGCAAAAATCACGTACAACAAGTATGGATGGCACGACCCCGAAGGCAGATTTTTTGTGTTAAAGGAAGAACTGGAACGGCACGGAGGGCTGGAAGCATATATCCGCAAGGTTGAGGAAAATAAAATCTGTGTCGAGCCGCTGGTAATACGTGCCAATGCCGGAGATTGCATAGAGCTGCGCACTACAAATCTGCTCCCGGAATTTTTGGGAGGAAATGCGTTTCAGCTGAAAACAATGACTGATATTGTGGGGCATCATGTGCATCTCGTAAAATTTGACACAATAACCTCAGACGGAGCGGCAAACGGCTGGAATAATATAGCGGGAGCGAGAAAGTATGAGACTTTAGTGGAAAGATTTTTTGCGGATGAGGAATTGCGGACAGTATTTTTTCATGACCACCTTTTCGCCAATGCACATCAGATGCACGGGGTATTCGGAGCCCTGATAATTGAGGAGGCAGGTGCGACTTTTCATAATATCAGAAACGGTGAAGAGCTGAGCTTCGGCACTAAAGCGGTAATACGAAGGCGAGACGGCACCTCTTTCAGGGAGTTTGCGCTTTTTGTCCATGACTTTGCTTTTCTGTTTGACAAGGACGGCAAGCCGTTAAATGCTCCGGAGGTTCCCGGCTCTCATGACGACCCGGGCGTTATGGGCATTAATTACAGGGCTGAGCCTATGAGGGAGAGGCTGAAAAAATATGATGATCCGGCTTATATCTTCAGTTCATTTGTGCACGGGGACCCGGCAACTCCGGTATTGGAGACATATCCGGGCGATGAACTCATGATACGTCTTGTAGACGGGGCTCATGAAGAACAGCATGTATTTAATATTACCGGAATGTCATGGAGAAAGGAACTGGCAGATACTAAATCGCCTCTGGCTGCATCACAGACAACGGGAGTTTCGGAAGCTTTTAACCTTAATATAAAAGATGCGTATCAGGCGGGGGATTATCTTTATTATTTCGGAGGAATAGATGATGCGTGGCTGGGGCTCTGGGGAATTATACGCGCTTACGACAGGTATCAGGAGTGTCTGAAGCCTCTCTGTAAGGGCAAAGATATGATAATGCCGCTTCCGCCGTGTCCGGGAAAAAATGATGTTGTGAGAAGATATGAGGTTGCGGCTATACAGACAAATCTCATCTACAACCGGTATGGCGACCATGACCCTGACGGGTTAATCTTTGTCCCTCTGAAGGATGTGGACGGCGTGCTTTCGGGGAGAATTAAGCCAAAACCGCTGATTATGCGCGTAAATACAGGAGACTGGCTGGAAGTGACACTGCATAATTTATGGGATAAAAATCATCCTGTGCCTTATTATGATTATCCGAGCGTTCCGCTTGATTTGAAGCATAAGCCGTCAAACAGAGTATCGTTAAACCCTCAGTTTTTACAGTATGACCCTGTATGTGATTCGGGAATTAATGTTGGTTATAATTCCAGAGAACAGACGGTTGGCGTCGGGGAGAGCAAGCGCTATCTTTGGAGGGCGGACCGTGAATACGGCGCATGTATTTTGCAGTCATTTGCTGACATGAGAAACCACAGATACCATGGTTTGTTCGGGGCTGTGATTGTAGAGCCCGCGGGAGCGGAATGGCATGCCAATTTTTCACGTAAAAAGGATGCGTTTGCCGAGCAGGCAGTTATCACAGCTCCGGGAGTAGAGTGTTTCCGCGAGTATGTGCTGTTTATCCAGAACGGCATAAGACTTCTGGATGCGCAGGGACAGCTGATACGCACGGTGTCGGCGGCAGAAGGGGAGAATGCTGATGATGAAGATACGGGAGAGAAAGGATATAACTACAGGTCAGAGCGATTTTATAACAGGCTTTTGAAGGATAAAAGGGTGTGGAAGGTATTCAGCAGCAAAATTCACGGAGACCCTGCAACGCCTGTATGGAAGGCATATTCCGGAGATCGTGTGATATTTCGTGCTATGATGCCGGCTGATAAGCCAAGAAATGTTTCGCTTACGGTACACGGACATATGTGGAGGGAGCAGCCGGGAGACGCGTTTTCAAGAGAGATACCGCTTCAGGGAGCTATCAGTATCGGAAACCGGGCTGAAATGGAGCTGAAAGGCGGAGCCTCCTGCCCGGGAGATTATCTTTATCGCTCTGGAAGTTTCGCATGGGATGTGGAATCCGGAATGTGGGGAATTTTCCGAGTAATGAGACACACATTCGGGGACAAATGCAAAAATATATGCGGAAAAATTATCAGGCGTCAGACAAAATAAAAAGTAAACAATAAATATATGGGAAGAGCAGAAGGGTGTTTATTTAAGATAAAACGCCTTTCTGCTTTTTTGCTGTAAGGTAAGCTGCATTGCGGCGAGAAAAATTTTTTTGAGAATTTTTTATTAGAATAATCTTGACACAGCTTCCGAAATGTTATAATATTTAACTCACAAAGATACCCCTATGGGGTATATAGGAGGCGGTAATTATGTGTGAATGTGAAAAAAACAATGATATAGAAATAACCGACACAGACTGCTGCTGCGCCCAAACGCAGACCGGTGATAATCCATCGGACCGTAATGATACGGAGAGAAGCTGTGAAAATTGCAGGCATAAAGAGAGGTCAGAGAAGGAGTATAAGGATTTAATTAACCGCTTAAACAGAATTGAAGGTCAGATAAGAGGAATTCGAGGAATGGTGGAACGAAGCGCTTACTGTCCTGATATTTTAGTTCAGGTATCTGCCGCAAATGCGGCGCTTAACAGCTTTAATAAAGTTTTGCTGGCAAATCACATAAAATCCTGTGTAACCAGAGATATTAAAGAGGGCAGAGATGAGACGGTTGATGAGCTGGTAGCAGTACTGCAAAAGCTGATGAAGTAATAGAGTGGAGGTGATAAGATATGAAACAGTACATTGTTACAGGTATGAGCTGCGCGGCGTGCAGCGCAAGAGTTGAAAAAGCTGTATCAAAGGTTGACGGCGTTTCGAGCTGCTCTGTGAGTCTTCTCACTAATTCAATGGGAGTGGAGGGAACGGCGTCGGAAGCTGACATTATAAAAGCGGTTGAGGACGCGGGGTATGGAGCTTCACCCAAGTCGGCGCACTCAGCTGCTGACGGGACGAAAGACGCCGTGGACAGCAGTTCGCAGACGGGAGGAGTGTTCTCTCAGCAGGAGGAGATGCTGAAAGACAGGGAGACGCCGCTGCTTAAAAAGAGACTGATTGCATCAGTGGGATTTCTTATAGTTCTCATGTATATCTCAATGGGACATATGATGTGG
>CASFUI010000028.1 GCA_949297565.1 uncultured Eubacteriales bacterium | reverse complement strand
TTTTTCATTTTCTTTTCCTCCTCTATTATACTCTCCACTCCGAAACTATAAACTGAATTGTCTTTTTTCCGTTATATTCATTAATTGACGGATAATATACAACAGAAATTTTCTGTCCTCTGAGCGGAACATTTAGTTCATCCGCTCTGAACATAACGGCATCATATGAGTAAGCGTTCTCATCCTCCAGCACCAGTTTCAGAACATTTTTATTTTTACCTATTATTGAAGCCTGACGCACGGTAAGATTTCTGTCTGCAAACACAGGTTTCTCATTGCCCTTGCCAAACGGCTCCAAACATTTAAGCTGCTCTATAAGAGAAAAATTCACATATCCCAGAGGCATAGGAACATCAATCCATATGACAGGGGTAAGCTGCTCCTCAGTCAAAGTCTGGTTATGGTTTAACTGCCAGCGTAATTCATCAATATTTTCTTTATCCAGAGAAATTCCCGCAGCCATAGGGTGTCCTCCGAATTTATTGAGAAGATACCCGCATCTTGTTATCTCCTCGAACATATTATAGCCCTCAATGGAGCGCCCGGAGCCCTTTGCTCCCTCTGCCGCATCCGTTATCACAAACGCCGGCCTGTAAAAATATTCTTTAAGTCTTCCGGCTATTATTCCCGCAATGCTCTCATGGCATTCCGGAAGGTAGACAACCAAAACCTTATCCTCAGACAGAGCGGTATTTTCAACCATATCAATCGCCTTTGCCGCCTCATTTTCGGTCATAGCCTTTCTCTCCTCGTTGAGTTCCTTCAGTTTTTCAGCTCTCACTCTCGCCTCTCCGGGATTATCCTCAATAAGCAGCTCTACCGCCAGTTTTGCTGTTTCAAGTCTTCCTCCTGCATTGAGACACGGTCCTATGACAAATCCGATGTGATATGAACTGAGAGCTGAAATATCTATCTGACACACGTCAATCAATGCTCTTAGCCCCGTGTTTTTCGTCTTTTCCATAGTAGCAAGACCATGCTTTACAAGCACCCTGTTTTCGTCTGTCAAATCAACGACATCTCCTATTGTCGCAACCGCCGCAAGCTGTCTGAATTGCAGAAGGTCCGAATCCGGCAGTGAAAGCCTCTCATATAAAATACTTATAACCTTATACGCAACCGCCGCACCGCAAAGCATTTTAAACGGATAACCGCACTCCTGCTGTTTTGGATTAACAATAGCGTCTGCGTTTGATTTCAAGAATACTTTTCCGCCGTCCTCCTCCTTAAACGGAATGTCGTGATGGTCAGTAACAATGACTGTCATATTATTGTCTTTTGCATAGTTTATCTGAGGTATCGCAGCTATTCCGTTGTCACACGTTATAATTGTATCGACACAATCTGATAGAGCTCTGTCAATTATATTTTTATTTATTCCGTATCCGTCCGCCACACGGTCCGGCACAGTGTAATCCACCAAAGCCCCGGCTGCTTTAAGTCCTTTAAGCAGAATTGTAACCGAGCATACGCCGTCTATATCATAATCTCCGACAATTCTTATATGTTTCTTCCGCCGTATTTTTTCTATTATAATATCGACCGCCAGATCGGCGTCTTTAAGCAGGTGCGCGCTGTAGAGGCTATCCTCGGTACCGTTTAAATACATTTCTATTTTCTCTTCGCCGCACACATCACGGTTTCTTATAATTCTTGCCACAACCTGGTCAATTCCGTAGCGCTCTCCTATTGCCTTAAAATCTGCTTTTTTGGCGTAAACCATCCATTTGCTCATATCATTCTCCATTCCTGTCAAAAAAGAATGGGAAGATATGCTTTCTCCCCATTCCCAATAACCATGATTAAAACAATGACGCTTTTAAAGCTGAGCTCCGTCTTCTGCAACGGAAGGCTTCTTCTTTGTCTCCGCTTCCTGAATGCCTTTCTTCCTGCCGCCAAAAACATACCACAGCGCACTTGTAATGCACACTGATGAATACGCTCCGGCAACAACGCCAACCATAAGAGGAAGTGCAAACTCTCTTACTGATGTCACTCCGAATATAAAGAGTGAGAGCAGCATAATAAATGTTGTGAGTGAAGAATTAAATGTTCTGGTAAATGTATTTCCGATAGCAGCATTTACAAGGTCCGCAATATTCGTCTTCTTTGTAGAAGTCTTTAAAAGCTCCCTTATTCTGTCAAATATAATAATTGTACTGTTGATTGAGTATCCTACTATCGTAAGCATACACGCAATAAATGTTGTTCCCACTGAAATTCTTGCCAGTGCATAGAACGTAAGAACTACGAGAACATCATGCACAAGCGCTATTACAGCAGCAAGGGCAAATTTGATATCCCTGAATCTTATGAATATATAAAGCAGCATGCAAAGTGTGGCAATAACCACCGAAATAACCGCGCTCTGCTTCATTGTAGCGCTTACAGATGAGCCGATTGTATCAGATTCTACAATAGAGCCCTCTTCAATAGGGAACTTTGCTGTTACAGCTTCTTCAGCGGCTTGTCTCTGCTCGAGAGAGAGGTCGGTAGTCTTAAATGTAACCTTTGTGCTGTCCTTAACCTTCTGCTGCTGAACTTCCGTTATACCTGCCGCCTCACGGATTACAGGAATAATTTCATTCTCAATCTGCTCCTGTGAATACTCCTGCTGGAATGTATAAGTTGTAGTTGTACCGCCGACAAACTCAAGACTGTAATTGAGCGCTCTCTTACCTGCGGCATTGAAAGCGAACATTCCCACAAAACCGGCAATAATTACGATTGCAGAGCCGATAAAACACCACTTTCTTATTCCTAAGAAATTAACCTTTCTGACATGAACTGTTTTTCCGTACCACTTCGGGTCTGTAATTCCGAAGTTGTAAAAAAGCTTCATGATAACTCTTGTTATGACAAGGGCCGTGAACATTGAAACAACAATACCAAGCGCAAGCGTCATGGCAAAGCCCTTAATAGGACCTGTGCCAAAAATATATAGTACAGCCGCCGCAATCAGCGTCGTGATATTTCCGTCCATGATTGCTGATGTAGCCTTCTCGTATCCCGCCTGGATAGACGATTCAACACTTCGTCCAGCGCCTATTTCTTCTCTGATACGCGAATAAATTACAACATTCGCGTCTACCGCCATTCCTATACCGAGAATAATTCCGGCAAGACCCGGAAGTGTAAGCGTTATGTCATATACACTTACAAGAATAAGCACAAGAGATGTGTATATCCACAACGCGAGTGTCGCTACCACACCCGGCATTCTGTAAGATACAATCATAAATATACACAGAACAATAAGACCTACTGCGGCAGCAAAAAAGCTTGTCTGAATAGCATTATGTCCAAGCTGTGCAGCTACCACGTTTGAGCTTACCTCATTGAGTGTGAGAGGAATTGAGCCTATTCTGATATATACAGCAAGATTATCGGCTGCCTCAAAAGATTCCATGTTAGTGATAGAAGCCGTTCCTCCTGAAATTACTGACTCAACCGTAGGATAGCTTATCACCTGTCCGTCATATACAATATATATAACGCTTCCAAGATTATCCTTTGTGGCCTGTTCAAATTTTTTAGCTCCCTCATCCGTAAACGTGAGCTGCACACCAAAGGATGTTGTGGTAGATGAGCTTGTATCTGTGTATGCCTGAGCCCCCTGTACATCAGATCCTGTCAGCAGCGGTGTGTAATCCTCTCCCTTTGACCATGCCTGATAGCCTGTACTGTCAAGAAACTCGAGTGATCCCGGTGTTCCCAGTTCCTCAAGAATTGCATTTGCATCCGTAACACCCGGAATCTCAACCGTAATTCTCTTATCACCCGCAGGATATACCTGTGACTCTGTACTCTTACCCTCAACTCGCTTTTCAAGCTTTGCGATAGTATCCTTAATATCCTGACTGCTAGGGTTATCCTCCTGTATCTCGTAAGTAATACTTACACCGCCTGCAAGGTCAAGCCCCAGATCAATATCTCTTGCGCTTCCAGAGCCGTTATTATCTATACCGAATATGGCAATAAGTGTAAAGCCAATCAGCATTGCAAGTATAATGACCGAATATACTATTTTTTTAGCTTTGCTGTACTTCATTGTTTTAGTAAAACTCCCTTCGTCCTTAATTTTCTGCCAGTGCAGCCTTAATCATAATCGCGCACTCAATCCTTTTTCTCTGCAAATCACAGCCGATGTCATACGCGTCATTTATATTTCCGTGGAAATTATAAGAATTCGCTGCACAACCGCCGCTGCAGTAAAACTTCGCAAAACAGTTCTTACATTTTTCCTTAGAATATACATTGCTGTTTTTAAACATATCACGAATATCCGTCCTTGTGATACCTTCGTCAACATTCCCCATAAGAAATTCTTCATTTCCTACAAACTGATGACACGGGTAAAAATCACCCCACGGAGTTACCGCCAGATATTCACAGCCCGAGCCGCATCCTGAAAGACGCTTCGCCACACATGGCCCCCCGTCTAAGTCAATCATGAAATGAAAGAAATTAAATCCGTTTCCGGCTTTTTTGCGCTTCACCAGTTCCTTTGCCAGCTTGTCATACTGCTCACATATGATTGCTACATCCTCCTCACGGATTGCATAATCGTCAGTCGGCTGCGCGACAACCGGCTCAACCGAAATCTGCTCAAACCCCTCGTCCGCCAGATGCAGAACGTCATTCGCAAAATCAAGATTATAGTGTGTAAATGTTCCCCTCACGTAGTAATTGTTCTGATTTCTGCTCTCAGCCACTTTTTTAAACTTTGGCATAATTATATCGTAAGAACTCTTGTGTCCGTTTCTCGTCGGCCTCATCCTGTCGTTTACTTCCTTGCGGCCGTCAATGCTCAGAACGATATTTCCCATCTCTTTATTGGCAAATTCCAGAATTTCATCATTCAGCAAAATACCGTTGGTTGTGAGTGTAAAACGAAATTTTTTATTATGTTTTTCTTCAAGGCTTCTGCCGTATTCCACAAGCTGCTTAACAACCTCAAAATTCATAGTCGGCTCGCCGCCAAAAAAATCAACCTCAAGATTTTTTCTTGCCCCGGAATTCGCCACAAGAAAATCAAGCGCCTTTTTTCCAACCTCAAAGCTCATCAGCGCGCGTCTCCCGTGATACTCGCCCTCCTCGGCAAAGCAGTACTTACATGCAAGATTGCAGTCATGCGCTATGTGCAGGCACAAAGCCTTTACCACGGTTGGTCTGTCCTTAAACGAATCTATGTACGGCTCATAAATATCCTCTGTGAAAAGCTGTCCATGTTCCTTCAACTGCTCAATTTCGTGATAAGCCTCACGGACATCGCTTTCCGGATATTTTTCTTCGAGAGCCTCTATAATTTCATCCAGTGAACACTCCTCATACTTAGCAATAATATCATATACCATATCATCCACGACATGAACAGCTCCGCTGTTTACATCAAGAACAATATTATATCCGTTATTCTTATACTGATGTACCATGTAATCTCCGTTCCCACGTAAGCATGTCTCCTACGTGAAAGAAGAGCGTGTCGAAAATGCTTAACACGCTCTCTTTTCTCCAATTAATGTTCTGTAAATAAATTGTTTAATTAGTTATTCTTATTCTCACAGCTCTGGTTGCCTACTGTACAAGATGTCTTACACGCTGACTGACATGATGTCTGGCATTCGCCGCAGCCGCCATGCTTCATAGTATCCTTTAATACGCGATTGCTGATTGTCTTAATATGCTTCACGACAATTCCTCCTTCTGTTTTTAAACTATCGGTAATTATAACATGCCCTTGTCTCTAAATCAAGTCTAAACTCCTCACCTTAGGAAAGCCTTTACTCATCTATTTTAAGCCAGTAAGCATGGTTTAAAGGACCGCTTCCCTTTCCCAGATTAAGCCCGTAATTAAGCGCTCCCGAAATATATTTTTTGGCTTTTCCAACCGCCTGTACAAGTTCAAGACCTTCAGCCAGATTGCACGCTATGGCTGACGACAGTGTGCAGCCCGTTCCGTGCGTATTGTCGTTGTAAATGCGAACGCCATCAAACCAGACCGGACTGTCATTCACATACAGCATGTCATTGGCAGTATTCAAATCGTGTCCTCCCTTGATTAAAACCGCTGTTTTTCCATCCAGTTTATCATATATTAATTTTCCTGCCTCAACCATATCGGAGCTTCCGGTAATCTTTTTCCCTGTAAGCACCTCCGCCTCAGGTATATTTGGAGTAATTACGTCAGCCAGAGGCATAAGCAGCCGTGAAAGCGCCTGCTGCGCATCGTCTCTCAACAGCTTACTTCCGCTTGTTGACACCATAACGGGGTCAAGCACTATATTTGACGGATTATACTTTTTTAACTTTTCAGCAATAACCTTTATAAGTCCTGCGTTTGAAACCATTCCAATTTTTACCGCATTCGGAAATATATCCGAAAAAATACATTCAAGCTGGTCTGACAGAAAATCTTCCGATACATCACTAATTCCGTATACGCCTGTCGTGTTCTGCGCGGTGAGAGAAGTCACCGCGCTCATGCCATACAGCTTATGCGCCGTTATTGTTTTTAAATCAGCCTGTATCCCTGCTCCCCCGCTGCAATCGCTTCCCGCAATAGTCAAAACCTTTTTCATAATTTATATGCCTCCGTTTTTGCGCAATATTTTTTACATAAAACAAAAAGCGATAAAGCTACATGCTCTATCGCCTTTTCTTCAGTGCAGTCGGCGGGACTTGAACCCGCACCCAAGCAATATGGACTAGATCCTTAGTCTAGCGCGTATGCCAATTCCGCCACGACTGCTTAAGTTTTGTTTGCTGTAACCACAGCGCTTAATTATAATAACACCATGCCTAATATTTGTCAACAACTTTTTTCAACTTTTTTTGCAATATTTGTAACAGTTCAGCCATAAGCTGTATGACAATAAGCAAAGTCAGCTGCGAAGCAGCGAGAATGCGCCTCTGGCGCGCCTTTGCAAATGGCGCGGGCTGAACTGATACAAATTTATATTTCGTTTTTTTGATTTTTATGAAAGAACGAATTTTTTTACAATCTCTCTTAAGTTTTCAGCACACTCGTAGCATTCTGAAACTATCTTGTGTGTATCTCCGGTCTTTTCCGCCATGTTGCTGGTCTTTTCCGCTATATCAGAAACACCGATTGCAGATTCGCCGATTGTATCGTTAATTCCGCTGATTGCCTGAGCAATAGCCTCAATAGCTTCAGAGAGCTGCAGCATGGAATCCTTTACGCCGTTCATGCTGGATTTAAATGTATCGGCATCCACCTGATACTGGTCTCCCACCTGCTCAAATTCCTTGTAATCACTAAGCACTGTAGTTTCAAGGAATGTTGTAGTCTCCTTAAGACAGTCTGCCATATTGGCAACCGCTTCGTTTACCGCCTTAACAATCTCACTTATATCAGCAATAGCGCTTGACGTCTGATCGGCCAGGCTTCCTATTTCAGAGGCAACAACTGCAAAACCTTTTCCTGCCTCACCTGCTCTGGCAGCCTCAATGCTGGCATTTAAAGCCAAAAGGCTTGTCTGTGATGAAATCTCCATGATAGTACCTGTAAGAGCATTAATCTGTTCAACTGCTCTCGAGCCCTCAATAGCCTGATCAGCTTTAACCTTGACGCTGTTATACATTTCCATAGTTCTTGCACTCGCCTGAACAGTCTTGTCGCGCAGACTTCTGGCACGCTGCATTACCTCCTGAGAGGTGCTCGCTCCCTGCTCAGCCAAAGAATTGATGGCGTCAGCTCCCTCTTTCATATTGCCGACATTTTCATTGATATGTATAGTCGTAGCCGAGGTCTCCTCCATACCTGCCGCAAGCTGCTGGCTGGTAGCAGAGTTATCAGAGCACATACTATTGACCGTATCTACAACATCCTGAAGGCTGTCAACATTTCCCTTAATCTGTCTGCTCGCCTCGTCAATCTGGTTCACCATACTCTTTAAATTGTTGAGCATAATGCGAACCTCACGCGCCATAACTCCGGTCTCATCTTTTCTTGTGCAAAGCTTTTCTTCTTTTTCATTCTGCCTGAAATCAAGCTGTGCCGTATTTCCGATAATAGCTGTAATCAGCTTAATCGGATTGCAGATAAACCTGCTTACTATATATCCAAGAGCCACACATACAATCAGTATAGGAACTGACAATAATATCATCTGCCAAATCATAGTGTTAATAGGCTGCATAACATCCTGCTTGTCTGCTGATATGGCAACAATCATATTGTCTGATGTGAGCGCATAGCCAGCATACTTAACACTTCCATTAAAGTCATACTCAACCACATTGTCTTCCGGTTTCTGTCCTTTAGCAAGCTGGTTTA
>CASFUI010000027.1 GCA_949297565.1 uncultured Eubacteriales bacterium | reverse complement strand
TGGAAGAATATTAAAGTAACAGTTCAGCCATAAGCTGTATGACAAGCAAATCATGCTTGCATGAAGTTGCTTGTTGTGCAGCTTATGAGCTGAGCGCCCGATTATGAGCAAAGTTAGCTGCAAAGCAGCGGGAAAGCACCGTAGGCGCGGCTTTGCGAATGCGCGGGCTGAACTGTTACATATTAAAGCTTCCGGCAAGAGTTTGCTGTGCGCTTTGAGAAAGCGCAGGAATAGGAATTTGTATGATTAAAAAAGTATTATTGAAAATGATATGGTTTTATCAGAATGCCGTCTCTCCTTATAAAGGGAGAAATTATTGTAATTTTTATCCATGCTGTTCCGAATATGCAAAAGAAGCCGTAATGGAATATGGTGCTTTTAAAGGTGGATTTATGGCATTAAAAAGAATTTTAAGATGCAATCCTTTTAATAAAGGCGGTTATGACCCTGTTCCGTTAAAAGGACAGATTAAAGTCAAAAAGATTGCCAAATAATTAAGCATTAGGAAATGCATGATGACGGAGGTAACACATTGTACGATGCGATTATAGGACCGATAGCCGCATTCTTAGGTAAAATTCTTGATTTACTTTTTACCGGGCTCAGCGCAATCGGATTAGGTAATATTGCGATAGCAATAGTTTTGTTTACATTAGTTGTAAAGCTTTTGATGTTTCCTTTGGCTGCAAAACAGTCAAAGATGACAAAGCTTAACTCAGTTATTACGCCTGAGATAAAGGCAATTCAGGATAAGTATAAAAATAAAAAGGGCGACCAGAATGCAATGCTTAAAATGCAGGAGGAAACCAAAGCTGTCTATGCAAAGTACGGGACTTCACAGATGGGAGGATGCTTACAGCTTTTAATTCAGTTTCCTATTTTAATGGCGCTGTATAGAGTATTCCAGAGAATTCCTATGTATGTAGGCTCTTTGAAAAGTCTTTTTATAAATATACTTGGCTCATCTGACGGCGGAAGTGGTATAATGAATGCGGACGGTTATGCTGATTTTATGAGCAATACGTTCTCATCAAGCGTTGACTGGACGAATGTAAATGATGCTGTTGTAGCATTAAATTCATTTACTGCTGACCAGTGGAACACTCTCAAGGAGCATTTTAGTTCATTTGCTTCTGTTATTGCAGAAAATCAGGAAAAAATAACGGAAATGAATACATTTCTCGGTATTAATGTATCTCAGGTTCCTACTTTTGCTTTGAATGTTGCAATTTTGATACCTATTCTGTCAGGTGTGACACAGTATATAAGCGTCAGAGTCAGTCAGGGCAAGCAGACGCAGCAGACAGATACAGATAACCCTATGGCGGCATCCATGAAGATGATGAACATCTTTATGCCTATTATGTCTGCTTTTATCGGATTTTCTGTACCTGCAGGTCTTGGTTTATACTGGATTGCAACTGCAGTAATACAGACCATTATTCAGATTTTTATAAATCGCTATTATGATAAGCTTGGTGTTGATGAAATTGTAAAGAGAAATATAGAAAAGCGAAACAAGAAACGTGCAAAGAAGGGTCTCCCTCCTGAAAAAATCGCAAAAAACGCAACTGCAAGCACGAAGAAAATAGATACTGACGATAAGAATAAGGACAGACTTTCAAAGCTTCAGGAGAAAAAGGAACAAAATGACAAGAGAATGAAAGAAATTCTGGAGTCTACCAATTATTATAAGACTGCTAAGCCGGGAAGTCTTGCTGAAAAGGCAGGAATGGTTGCAAAGTATAATGAAAAAAATTCTAAGAAGAAATAACGAAGGAGGATACTATGGATTATATTGAAGTTTCAGGTAAAAATGTTGACGAAGCGCTCACAAATGCTTTGATTAAACTGGAGACTACAAGCGATAAGGTAGAATATGAAGTTATTGAAAAAGGAAGTTCAGGTATTCTCGGACTTTTCAATAAACCTGCGGTAATAAGAGTGAGAAAAAAAGAAATTGTTGAGGTTGAGGAAAAGCCTGTTCAGAAGGAAGAAATAAAGCCGTCAGAAGAAAAAATCCAGGAGGAAGTTAAGCCAAGCCAGCCGGTACAGCAGGCAGAGTCAGTACAGCCTTCTGAAAAATCCACAAAGCATGCTAATGTAATGTCAAATGATGAGATTGAGAGAAGAATAGTGACTTTTCTTGATGATATGTTTAAGGCAATGGAGCTTGAAGTAAAAATCGAAGTCAAATTCGATGATCCGGAATGTGTCAATGTAGAGCTCTCAGGTCCTAATATGGGCGTACTTATCGGAAAGAGAGGACAGACTCTCGATTCTATCCAGTATCTTACAAGCCTTGTTGTCAATAAGGGAAAAGAGAAGTATGTGAGAATTAAGCTTGACACTGAAGATTACAGAAGCAGGAGAAAAGAGACTCTCGAATCTCTTGCCAGAAATATAGCTTATAAAGTAAAAAGAAGCAGAAGACCGGTATCTCTGGAGCCTATGAATCCTTACGAGAGAAGAATTATCCACTCAACGCTTCAAAACGATAAATTTGTATCTACAAGAAGCGAGGGAGAAGAGCCTTTCAGGCATGTAGTGGTTTATCTCGACAGGGAAAAGAGTATGAGATAATTTTTTATTCTACAGGAAAGTTCTCTGAACTTCCTAAAAAATATTAATAAACGGACTTGTCCGTTTTGGCAAACAATGCTATAGTCAAATACTCCGCAGCAGGCTTGCTGCGGAGTATTTGACTTACACAATTTATAGAATTGGAGAACAGTGTGAAAAATAAGCTCGATAGCATATTTTTCACAAGTCATGCAAAGCATGGCTGGCTATTTGTGCCGGAGCGTCACAAATAAGCCCTGATGGCAGACGCAAATTTGATATTTGCGTCGCCTCGTCACGATAAACGCTCCGGAATGGAGAATAATATGGAGCATACAATAGCGGCTATTTCAACAAGCACAATGAGCAGCGGGGGAATAAGTATCGTGAGAATGAGCGGAAAAGATGCTGTTGAAATTGCGGATAAGGTGTTTGTTTCTAAAAAGAATATAAGACTTTCTGATGTTGAAAGCCATACAGTTCATTACGGAAGCATCACAGACAGAAACGGAAATATTATAGACGAGGTGCTCGCTGTTGTTATGCTTGCGCCTAATACTTATACAAGAGAGGATGTTGTTGAGATAGACTGTCACGGCGGTATTCTTGTAACCAGAAAGGTGCTTGAGACGCTTATAGATGCAGGAGCGTCGCCTGCGGAACCGGGAGAATTTACGAAGAGGGCGTTTCTTAACGGAAGAATTGATTTATCTCAGGCGGAGGCGGTAATAGATGTAATTAATTCAAAAAATGAATACGCGCTCAAGTCTTCGGTGAGTCAGCTTGACGGTAAGTTATCTGAAAAAATTAAGGAAATAAGGGAGATAATACTTAATCATGTTGCTTATATAGAGGCAGCTCTGGATGACCCTGAACATATATCACTGGACAACTATGTGCAAAACATTTTAAATGATGTGGATAAGTGTGTGGAAAGTGTGAATAAATTGTTGAAAACCTCTGACAACGGTCGTATAATGCGCGATGGAATACGAACTGTTATTTTGGGGAAAACCAATGCCGGAAAATCAAGTCTGTTAAATGCTCTTGCAAGAGAGGAGAGGGCTATTGTAACTGATATTGAAGGAACTACGAGAGATGTACTTGAGGAGCAGATTAACCTGGGAGGAATAACACTTAATTTGACAGATACTGCCGGTATAAGAAATACTGATGATTATGTGGAAAGCATAGGTGTGGAAAAGGCAAAGAAATACGCACAGGAAGCAGATTTGATTATTTTTGTTGTTGACAGTTCCAGACCTTTGGATAAAAATGATGAAGAAATAATATCTCTTATTAAGGATAAAAAGGTTTTAGTTCTCTTAAACAAATCCGATATGAAAAGAGAAATTTCGCAGGAGGATTTAAGCAAGCTGGAGCGTTTTAAGACAGTGTCTGTATCGGCAAAAAACGAAACAGGTCTCGAGGAGCTTGAACAGGCGATAAAGGAAATGTTTTTTGATGGAAAGATTTCTTTTAACGAGGAGATATATATAACAAACGTGCGTCACAAAAATCTTTTAAGTGAGGCATTGGACAGCTTAAATATGGTGAAATCAGGAATAGAATTGCAGATGAGCGAGGATTTTCTGACGATTGACCTGATGACTGCTTATGAAAAGCTTGGGATGATTATTGGTGAAGAAGTAGAGGATGACCTTGCTGACAGAATTTTCAGCAAATTTTGTATGGGAAAATAGTAAGCTTGTGAAGGAGACTGGCATGAAAAATCACGCTGATGCGCTGATTTTTCATACCGCTGTTTGTGCCGGAGCGTCACAAACAGCGCTTATCGCAGAAGAAAAATCGCCTGCGCGAATTTTTCTTCGCGGTTATCACGCGATAAACGCTCCGGAATGGAGACTAAATTGAAAGGTTTATGTGAAAATTATGATGTAGTTGTTGTCGGTGCAGGTCATGCAGGCTGTGAGGCCGCGCTTGCGTGCGCAAGGCTTGGACTTGAAACAATCTGCTTTACTGTGAGCTGTGAGAGTATAGCGATGATGCCTTGTAATCCTAATATAGGAGGAAGTTCCAAGGGACATCTTGTAAGGGAAATAGATGCTCTCGGCGGAGAGATGGGAAAGAATATTGACGCTACATTTATTCAGTCCAAAATGTTAAATCGCTCGAAGGGACCGGCAGTTCATTCCCTTCGCGCTCAGGCTGATAAGTCAGATTACAGCAGACGAATGAGAATTGTTATGGAAAATACAGATCATCTTTTAGTCAGACAGGCTGAGGTTTCTGAGATTATAGTTGAAGATGGAGTAATCCGGGGTGTGAAAACAGTGTCCGGAGCTGTATATTATGCAAAAGCGGTAGTCCTGTGTACAGGAGTGTATCTTAAAGCCAGATGTATTTTCGGTGACGTAAGCTATGAGACAGGACCAAACGGACTGCTTCCGGCAAAT
>CASFUI010000026.1 GCA_949297565.1 uncultured Eubacteriales bacterium | reverse complement strand
GATTACGGTAAAGGTTTCTGAGGAGAGAGCGTTTCCGGTAGCGGAGTTTGGCAATTATACAATGAGCTACGATAATATGGTAATGGAAGCGGTATTTTATCCTCCGTTTGTCGGCGCGCATGAGTTGACTAAGGAGGAAATAAAAAAGGATATTGCATCCCTTGGCGTTGTAAACGGCATTTCGGAGGAAGCAATAGAATTGTTTTTAAAAGAGAGAAGATATTTTGAAACATATGTTGTCGCAAGGGGGACAAAACCCCGTGAGGGCAGCGATGGCTCGATTGAATATATGTTTAACACGCAGCTTAAGCCTACGCCTAAGATGAATGATGACGGAACAGTCGATTTTCATACGCTTGAAAATGTAAATCATATAAAGGCGGGAGATGTAGTTGCTGTTCTTCATCCGGAGGACAAAGGCGACAACGGAGTGGATTTGTTCGGCAGGGCTGTTATGCCCAGGCGTGTCAGGAGGGCTGTTTTCAGATACGGAAGAAATCTTGAGGTGTCTGAGGATAAACTGAAGCTCATTTCAAAGGTCAACGGACATGTGACTCTTGAAAACGATAAGATATTTGTGTCCGATGTGATGGAGATTGTCGATGTTGACACTTCAACGGGAGACATTGACTATGACGGCAGCGTTGTCATAAAGGGCAACGTACTTGCCGGCTTTTGTGTGAAGGCATCGGGAGATGTGTCGGTGAGCGGTATTGTCGAGGGAGCGACTATTATAGCAGGGGGGAATATTACTTTTAACCGTGGTGTTCAGGGAATGAACAAGGCGGTGATAAAGGCAGGCGGCAATATTGTTTCAAAGTTTATTGAGAGCGCAAAGAGTGTGGAGGCCGGAGGAGATATTGAGGCTGATTCAATTCTTCACAGCAAGGTGAGCGCAAGAGGAGCTGTGAAGGCATCAGGGCGAAACGGTCTGATTGTCGGAGGAGAGGTGCGCTCTATTTCTCTTGTCGAGGCTAAAAATATCGGCAATGAAATGGGTACGACGACAGTGGTTGCCGTTGGCATTGATCCTGGAGCAAAAAAGCGGGTGGATGAGCTTAAGGTCAGTCTTCAGGAAATGGGCAACAATAAAATACAGCTTAATCAGATTATGACGGCGCTCAGGAAAAAGCAGGAGACGGACGGCTCGTTGAGTGCGGAAAAACGCGAGCTTCAGCAAAAGACAATGAGAAATCTTATTTTGCTTGAAAAGGATTTGACTGAGCAGAAAAATGAACTGGAGATGCTTAGAAAGCAGCTCGGCGAGGACGTCAATGCAAGAGTTAAGGTGTCAGGAAATATTTATGTCGGCGTGAAGCTGATTTTCGGAGACCAGAATTATTTTATAAAGGAAAAATGTTCATACTGCTATTATATGAAGGAAAAGGCTGATATTAAGTGGCATACGCTGTAAGCTGAATAATTTATGGAGGCTGATTATGGGTGTAAGACCGGTGGATTTAATGATGGTGCCTCAGATGACGGAGGTTTCTCATATTAAACAGACTGAAAATATGAGACCGATGGCTGAGCAGATGAATATTACCGCACAGGTTGACAAGCAGGCTGAAAATAAATCAGAGCAGGTCAGCAAGAAAGATGATGTTGAGAACGATCCGGGTAAGTTTGACGCGAAGGAAAAGAGCGAAAATGAATACCAGGGCAGAAGCAGAAAGCGCACCTTTAAGGAAGGAAAGGTTTTTGTTAAAAAGTCCGCGGACGGAGGGTTTGATGTGAAGGTATAGGTGTAATGCATCATCGTAAGATAAAAAGTAAGGAAAGTAGAATGTGTTATGACTGCATTAGAAGTTGTGTTGTTAATAGTAGGTATAGTCTGTTTTGCTGCAAGTTTTTTTGTCGGCAACAGTGAAGAGAATGAGGAAAAGACCGGTGCGTCTGTGGCTGAGAGCGGACTGACACAGGCGGAACAGGAAATGGTGCGCAGGCAGGTTGAGGCCATGATTGAGGAGCAGCTTGGAGATGTCTCTGAGAGAACAGAGGCACAGCTCGATAAGATTTCAAACACAAAGATACTTGAGCTGAATGAGTATGCTGAGACGGTTATGGGAGAAATAAACAGAAATCACAATGAGACTGTTTTTTTGTATGATATGCTCAATGAGAAAGCTAAAGAGGTAAAGAACACCGTAAAAGATGTCAACACAGTCAAGCGTGAGCTTGACAGAGCTGCCGCTTATGTCGATGAAAAGAAAAACGAAAAATATGTCAATGAGGCAGAGATGGCAAAAACAGAATCTTCTGAAACTCTGTCGGAAAATATATCTGAAAATGGTTTTGTACATGCAGCTGACACATCAAATCAGACTGAAAGCGATGAGGTGAGTCATGGAGAAGCGCAGTCTGAAAAGACAGCCAATAATAACGAAAAAATTCTTGAACTGTTTAACCGGGGAATGAGCAATAAAGAGATTGCGAAGGAACTTGGACTTGGAATTGGAGAGGTAAGGCTGGTTGTAGATTTGTACAACAGTGCCCGATAGTACAGTGACAGATAAGTTTAAAGGGGATTGTAATGAAGCTTAAATATTATTTGAGAGGTCTCGGAGTGGGACTTATTATCACAACGCTGATACTCACTATTTCAAATGTGATTCGCAATGCAGGAAACAATAATTCAAATCCCGTGCAAAATGAGAGAGAGACTGTTGGCTCGGTTATCGCGTATACTACTG
>CASFUI010000025.1 GCA_949297565.1 uncultured Eubacteriales bacterium | reverse complement strand
CATACTCTCCTCTGGTCCCATGAATATGCGGTGTCCGTCGATATGACAGTTAAATGTAACTCCCTCCTCCTTTATCTTTCTTAAACCCGCAAGAGAAAATACCTGAAATCCGCCGGAATCCGTAAGAATAGGCTTATTCCAGTTCATGAACTTATGCAGGCCTCCCATTTCCCTGATCAGATTATCACCGGGTCTTACATGAAGATGATATGTATTTGAAAGTTCAACCTGCGTTCCTATCTCGTTTAAATCCGCCGTTGACACCGCGCCCTTGATTGCCGCAACAGTACCGACATTCATAAAAACCGGCGTCTGAATAACCCCGTGCACAGTATGCATTTCCGCACGCTTTGCACGCCCGTCTGTCTTTAACAACTTATACATATTAAATTTATCCAATCTATGTCTTTTTTATCTCTATCCCTTATAAAATCTGACGATATTGTCAATTTTCGCCGTCATATTTTCAAAAATCAAATCGACAAGCACAAGCGCCGCCATAGCCTCCACTACAACCACCGCCCTCGGCACAATCATCGGGTCATGTCTTCCCTTAACCGATACCTGAATATCCTCGCCCGACTTATTGACTGTTTCCTGAACTGCCGACACTGAAGGCGTAGGCTTTACCGCTGCCCGAAACACTATCTGAGAGCCGTCGCTTATTCCACCAAGCGTTCCGCCTGAATTATTCGTCTTTTTTGTGACCTTTCCGTCACGCATGACAAACGCGTCATTATTTTCAATACCAGTCGCCCTGGCAGCGCCAAATCCGCTCCCAATCTCAAAGCCCTTAACCGCTCCGACAGACATAACAGCCTTCGCGAGATTTGCGTCAAGCTTATCAAAAACCGGCTCGCCTATTCCCGGCATTACCCCGTCTATAACGCACTCAATAATTCCTCCGACAGAATTTCCCTCGCGCATCTTACCCTGGGCATATTCTGATACTCTCTCGGCAGCCTTTGCGTCAGGCATTCTGAACGGATTATTTTCAGCCTCATTTATGTCGAAATTATTCTCGCTTACGGCTATTCCGCCGATTTCCTTTGCGTAGGCGCAGACTTTAATTCCAAGCCTTTCAAGAATTTTCAGCGCAACGGCTCCGGCTGCAACTCTCCCAATAGTCTCTCTGCCTGAGCTTCTTCCGCCTCCTCTGTAATCCCTGAAGCCGTATTTTTCATCAAATGTAAAATCGGCATGTCCGGGTCTGTAATACCCAGCGATCTCAGAATAATCCCCGGAACGCTGTGTCTTGTTGTATACCGCCATACTTATCGGCGTTCCTGTTGTCTTTCCCTCGAAAACTCCGGACAAAATTTCTACAGTATCGTCTTCCTTTCTCGGTGTTGTAAACTTTGACTGCCCCGGTTTTCTTTTATTGAGCATCTTCTGAATATCAGCCTCACACAGCTCTATACCAGCAGGGCAGCCGTCAATAACAACCCCCACTCCGGTCCCGTGAGACTCTCCCCATGTCGTAATCCTAAATTGGTTTCCAAATATTGAACCTGCCATAT
>CASFUI010000024.1 GCA_949297565.1 uncultured Eubacteriales bacterium | reverse complement strand
CAGCAAAACATCTGTATTTCGCGCCTTAGCAGCGGCAACCGCATCAAAAATAACCGCAGCCGGATCCGAGCCCTCGCTCTGCGCTATAATCTCAGTGCCTGTGCGCTTTGACCACTCCGTAAGCTGCTCAATAGCAGCCGCTCTGAATGTGTCTGCCGCAGCCATTAAAACCTTTTTATCTTGCGCTTTTAAAAGCCCGGCAAGCTTTCCAACAGTTGTAGTTTTTCCTACGCCGTTTACACCGATAAGCATTACTATAGATTTACGTTTTTCAAATTCGTAGGCATTTTCTCCTAAATTCATTTTTTCTTTTATCGTATCAATCAAGAGCTGCTTACATTCCTTGGGCTCTTTTATTTTATTTTCTTTGACCTTTTCCCTCAAATCTTCGATAATTTCATCGGTAGCCCTCACGCCAATATCTCCCATAATAAGCGTTTCCTCAAGCTCCTCATAAAAATCATCGTCAATTTTTGAAAAACCGGAAAAAACCGAATCAATTCCTGATACGATATTATCACGAGTCTTTGAAAGACCTTCCTTTAACCTGCTGAATAATCCCATATTTGCCCTCATTTCTTCTCAATATACCAGATGTTATTTAGAATACCACTTTATAAGACTTTTGAAAATGCTTTAAAATTTAGGACGCTTTTTCCTCTTTCTCCAAATCATTTGCAATCAAGTCAACCGATACCAGCGCCGAAACACCCTTCTCCTGCATTGTTATGCCGTAAAGCCTGTCGGCAGCCGCCATAGTTCCGCGCCTGTGAGTAATCACAATAAACTGCGTATGCTTTGTCAGCTTATGCAGATAATTCGCAAAACGGCCTACATTTGAATCGTCCAGCGCAGCCTCGATTTCGTCAAGCAGACAGAACGGCGAAGGTTTTAAATTCTGAATTGCAAAAAGAAGTGAAATTGCAGTCAGCGCCTTCTCCCCTCCGGAAAGCTGCATCATATTCTGAAGCTTCTTTCCCGGCGGCTGCGAGATTATAAGAATTCCAGCCTCAAGAATATCCTCGCCCTCAACCAGCTCAATCGTTCCTCTTCCGCCGCCGAACAGTTCCTTAAACACCTTGTCAAACTCGCGTCTGATTTCCTCAAACTTCTGCGAAAACTGTATTCTCATTCCGTTGTCCAGCTCATCAATAACCTGCGTCAAAGAAGCCTCAGCCTCAATTAAATCATCGTGCTGTCCTTTTAGGAAAGTATACCTCTCGTTTACTTCCTTGTATTCTTCAATAGCGTTTACATTGACATCACCGAGATTTTTGATGGACGCCTTGAGCGACTGTATCTCTTTCTTGAGCACAGAAAGATTATCCATGTCCGTATTTTTAAGCTCCATAGCATAGCTGTATGTCAGCTCATACTCATTCCACATGTAATCAACAAGATTATCATTATTTTCCTCAAGCTTTTCCCTGTTTGAATTAAGCCTGTACACTTCCTTGTCAAGCTCTGAAATCTGTGAGTTGAGTTTCTCTCTCTTCTCAAAGAAAATCCTGTGGCTTGAATTCATCTCATCACGCTTTTTCTTAAATGCGTCAATCTTTTCAGTACAGTCATTTATCTGAGCCACAGCCTTGTCAATCTGACTTTTTACTTCGTCAATTTCTTTATTTTTGGCAATAATCTCCTGCCCTGTATTAGTCTGCTTTAAAAGGATTTCCTGTTTTTCAGCGCTTAAATGTGAAATTTCATCTTCTATACGCTGTATATTCTCCTCAATAAAATTCTCTTTCTGCAGCAGCGCCGAAAACTCAATCTTTATGTGCTCCGACGCAGTAAGCTGCCCCGCTTCCTCCTGCTTCTTCCTGTCAAGCAGCTCCGACAGCTCGTCAATCTCTCTCTGCGAATCCTCATTACTGTTATCCAAATCCTTCAGATTAACAGTGACAAGACTTTGCTGCTTTGCAACCGATACTATCTCTGCGTCAATGCTTTCAACCTGAGCATTGGCGTCTTTATATGAGGCTATAATCTCTTTTTTCTTATTCTTCGCCTGCTCCAGATTAAGCTGAATAGTATTTCTGCCAAGCTGCGCCTCGCGCAAAGCCGCATTGTCGCTCTCAAGCCCTTCGCGTATGGATGCGACCTTCTTTCTCAGCTCTGCAATATTGCCTCTTGTATCGTTTAACCTGCTGCTTATGCCTGAGGTCTCTGCCTTTAATTCCTCAATTTCGCGTCGGCGTCCAAGCAGATTTCCCGCATTTTTAAATGCTCCTCCTGTCATTGAACCGCCTGGATTCAGCTGCTCTCCCTCAAGCGTAACTATTCTTAATGTATGCTTATATTTTCTTGCAACGGCAAGCGCGTTGTCTATGTTGTCAACAACAAGAATACGCCCCAAAAGATATTTTATAAGATTTTCATACTCAAATGACACACGAACAAGACTGCTGGCAACTCCAATAACGCCGTTTTCACTCATGCACGGCTCTTTTTCAAGAGTATTTCTCGCCGAAATCGACGACAGCGGAAGAAATGTAGCGCGCCCGAATTTATTTTCTTTAAGGTAGGCAATCAGTCCCTTAGCCGTACTCTCATTATCCGTGACTATATTCTGTATAGTTCCGCCAAGCGCTGTCTCAATAGCTGTCTCGTATTTTTTCTCAACCTTTACAATATCTGCAATAACACCAATTATGCCTTTATTCGAACTTCTCAGCTCCATTATTTTTCTTATGCTGTTACCGTAGCCGTCGTACTTTTCGGTTATCGCAGACAACGACTCCAGACGTGACTTTTCACGGTGGTACTGCTGCTGCAGCTTGTCGGCAGAGGCGCTCAGCTCGGCTATTTTCTGCTTGTTGTCAGCCACAGCGGAGGTCTTTTCCTCAATTAAGGAATTGTATTCCGATATTTTCTCATTAATATCCGCAAGCTCACTCTCAAGTGTGCCTATAATGCTGTCCTGCTCGCTCTCACGGCTTTTCCCCTGAATAATAAGACTGTTCTGCTCTGCCTTTTTTATATTTAACTGCTCTAATATAGTCTTAAAACGCTGATTATCAGCATTAATACTAGATTTTTTATTTAATATCTCAAATATTCTATTCTGGTTTTTTTCTATTTTTTCTGAAATTTTTTCAATCTCAGCAAGGATATTATCGTGCTTCTTGTCATTTTCAGACTGCTTTTCACGATAAACATCGAGACTGTCCTTTAAATCCTCTTTTTGTCCGCGAAGCTTTTGAATTGAAGCCTGTCTTTCTGAAATTTCTCTTTCAATATCGGATATTCTGTTTGCGTAGTGAGTATTTCCAGCTTCAATAGTTTTAATCTGCTCTGCGCACACATTTACCTTTCCCTCAAGTCTCTGTTTATCCACCTCTGTATTTGAGCGAAGTGTATTGAAAAGCTCAATATCATTATTTACTGAAGAAAGCTGTGCCTCTATCGCGTCGTACTCTGTCCTTGTACTCTCATACTGTTCATTGGCCATAGCCAAATCATTTTCAGCAATCTTTATCTTTTCTTCAAGCGCTGCCAAATCGCCTCGTATCTTATCGCTCTCCAAAAGAAACGCATTGACATCTCTAACCTTTAAATCCTCTCTCAGGCGAAGATATTCGCGCGCTTTCTCTGACTGTCTCTCTAGCGGTCCGACCTGCTTTTCAAGCTCAGACAAAATATCGTTTACACGGACAAGATTTTCCCTCTCATGCTCAAGCTTTTTAATAGCCGCAGCCTTTCTCCTCTTAAACTTTACAATGCCGGCTGCCTCGTCAAAAAGCTCACGCCTCTCCTCAGGCTTACCGCTGAGGATTTTATCTATCTGCCCCTGACCGATAATCGAATAGCCTTCTTTTCCTATACCTGTATCATAAAACAGTTCGGTTATATCCTTAAGCCTGCACGCATGTCCGTTCAACTGGTACTCACTCTCTCCTGAGCGGAATACCTTACGAGTAACAGTGACTTCGCTGTAATCTACCGCAAGCGCATGGTCGGAATTGTCAAGCGTAATTGACACATAGGCATATCCGACAGGCTTTCTCGTCTCTGTCCCCGCAAAAATTACGTCCTCCATTTTAGCGCCTCTGAGCTGCTTGGCGCTCTGCTCACCGAGCACCCACCTTACAGCATCGGCAACATTACTTTTTCCTGAGCCATTAGGACCAACAATACCTGTTATGCCGTTATGAAAATCAAATACAATTTTATTTGCAAATGACTTAAATCCCTGTACCTCTATACTCTTTAAATACATTTACTTTTTCCCTTTCGGATTAATATTGAAACCTCTGTCTTTCAGCAGTATAAGGGCGTTATACGCCGCCTTCTGCTGCGCTGACTTTTTTGTGTGTCCAGAAGCCGTAACCTCAAAAAGTCCGTCCGCACTGGCAGACACCTCAAACGTCTTATCATGCTCAGGTCCCTTTTCTCCGAGAAGCTCGTACACGACCTCCAAGCCCTTTGCCTGTACAACTTCCTGTAAGATAGTCTTGCTATCGTAAAAGAGTTTTTTATTTTCCAAGTCATTTAAAATAAATCTTAAAATAAATTCTTTTGCATTAGCAAAACCACCGTCAAGATAAATGGCGCCTATAAGAGCCTCGCAGGCATCAGATACGATTGAATCCCTGTTTCTTCCTCCTGTCTGCTCCTCGCCCTTTCCGAGCATAATATACTTATCAAGCCCAAATGTCCTTGCGCACATGGCTAGCGTAGGCTCGCAGACAATACTTGCGCGAAGCCTTGTCATTGCTCCCTCATTCATATCTGAATGATTTCTGAATATATAGTCGCTTGACGTCAGTTCAAGCACGGCATCACCCAAAAACTCAAGCCTCTCATTGTCATCTGTTTTTTTACTTTTGACCTCGTTTGCGTATGAGCTGTGTGTGAGCGCGTTTTTCAATAGTAACACATTATTAAAAACATATCCTATACATTCCTGAAAGCTGTCCAAATCAGGATTATGTCTCTGCATCTTTTTATTACATCCTTTCGCTATATCAATCTCCATTACGGAGAGTTTTACCATATACTAAAAACAGGACCGTCTTAAACAGACAGCCCTGTTTTCGTTTTAAATTGCTGACTTAATCTGTTTAACTGCATCCGCAACAGTCACAATCTTTTCTGTTGCTTCATCAGGAATTTTAATATCAAACTCATCCTCAATTCCCATGACAATCTGCAGCACATCGAGCGAATCTGCACCGAGGTCATCAACAAATGCCGATTCCATAGTTACCTTTGAAGCGTCGATGTTTAAAACATCCGCAATAATTTTCTGAAGCTTTTCAAATTCCATAGATTCCTCCTGATTTATGCTTCGACGTTAAGTGAAGCAGTAATCTTTTCATTAATTTTTTGTTTTTTAAATTTAACGCACTGTATAAGCGCATTGCCAATCTCTTTAGAAGTCGCATTTCCATGCACCTTTACTACAAGACCGTTAAGCCCTATAAGCGGAGCTCCGCCATACTCTGTCGCGTCCAGTGACTTAAGCTCCTTCTTAAGAGATTTTTTAATCAACAGGGCTCCTATTTTAGTCTTTAAGTCAGACATCATAGCGCCCTTGATTTTCTTAATCAATGTAGAAGCAGTTCCCTCATACAGCTTTAAGATAACATTTCCGACAAACGCATCGCACACTATTACGTCCGCGTCACCCTTCGGAATATTTCTCGCCTCAATACTGCCTATAAAATTAATGTCCCTGCAATCCTTGAGCAGCGGATATGTCTCTTTTACCAGAGCATTTCCCTTCTCCTCCTCAAGACCGACATTCACTATCGCAACCTTAGGATTTTTTATTCCTACGATATTCTCCATATAAATAGAGCCCATTTTTGCCCACTGAACAAGAAAACTAGGTCTGGCGTCGACATTGCCGCCGCTGTCTACAAGCAGCGATACACCTTTTGCTGTCGGTATCAGAGGCGCCATAGGAGGACGCTCTACACCTTTAATTCTCCCAACAATAGTCTGACCTCCGACCAGAATTGCGCCGGAACTTCCCGCAGACACAAAGGCGTCGGCAGTCCCGTCTTTCACGAGATACATCGCCTTTACAAGAGATGATTCTTTTTTTCGTCTTACCGCCATTACAGGCGGCTCTCCCGTCTCTATTACCTCTGCTGCATCCACAATCTCTATCTGTTCTTTATTGTAGCTGTACTTTGACAGTTCTTGTTCTATCTCTACTTTCTTTCCCACAAGAAATATCTTTATATCATTTTCCTTTTGTGCGGCATTAACGGCACCGTGTACAACCTCCGAAGGAGCGTTATCTCCCCCCATGGCGTCCAGCGCCACCTTGCATACTTCTGACATACATTTCTCCATTCTGATTATAATATTATGTATCCAGTCTGAAATAACAGCCACAAAATAATATACTATAAAATGGTATTAAAATCAAGCATTTCCGCTTGTCTGACTGTCTGTGTAAAAAAATTACTGGGTCGAACAAAAAAGTTCAGCCCAGTACCTATGCATGTTTACGTTAATCAGTCAACAGCAATGATTTCTTTTTTATTGTATGATCCACAAGACTTGCAGACTCTGTGAGGCATCATCAAAGCGCCGCACTTACTGCACTTTACAAGATTAGGAGCGCTCATCTTCCAGTTAGCTCTTCTCTTATCTCTTCTAGCCTTTGAAGATTTATTCTTAGGACAAATTGACATGTGGTTACACCTCCTTAAAATTGTTTAAAATATCTTTGAAAACAGACATTCTGGGATCCAGAGATTCCCTGTCACATCCGCACTCTGCAGCGTTCAAATCAGCGCCGCACACGGGACATAATCCCTTGCAGTCATCTTTACACAGGATTTTCCCTGGAATGGATAACATTATTTCGCCGAAAACAAGTCTGTCCACGTCGAGGCTGTATCCATCAATATAGTCTTTTTCTTCTGGCTCTTCCTCCTCAGATGAATTCTCATCAAGATCAACCGCCTGTTCAATATGAAAATCAACGGCTGTCTCAACAGGCTTTAAACATCTGTCACAGGGAATACTAAGCACAACCGAGCCGTCACACAAAACCTCAAACTTGGTTTTGGAAAGCTTGACAAGCTTTAATTCAAACGGCTCTTTTCTTACAATATCATAGCTTGTCAGGCCGTTGTCAAACACATCCATATCAAGCTGCGCTGTTATTGTAAGTTCATCCTCTGTACCGGATAGAAGCTTTCTCAAATCAACTAGCATAATTGTCTCCAATTCACACTATATACGGTGCGCAAAAGGCAAAGCAAAAATGCGTTACATTTTCCACACTTTGTCTATTATACGCACCGTCACAGTGTTTGTCAACAAAATATTTTTAAATTACTTCTATAAATGTAACAGTTCAGCCCGCGCATTCTCAAAGCCGCGCCTACGGCGCTTTCACGCTGCTTTGCAGCTTATGGCTGAACTGTTACATATAAATTACTTTATTAATGCAAGTGTCTCTCTGGCAATAGCGAGCTCCTCATTTGTAGGAATTACACAGAGCTTAACCTTTGACTCCGGTGTAGAGATAATCATCTCTGTTCCGACAGCCTTCTTGCTAGCCTCTTCATCAAGCTCAACGCCGAGGTAGCCCAGATACTTTGTCACCATAGGTCTGAGCCATGCCGCATTCTCACCTACGCCTGCCGTAAATGTAATAGCGTCTACACCGTTCATTGCTGCCGTGTATGCTCCAATGTACTTCGCAACTCTGTATGCATAAGCCTCAAGAGTAACCTTTGCAATCTCATTGCCATCTTCCATTGCCGCGTCCAAATCTCTGAAATCGCTTGAGATACCTCCTGACATACCGAGAACGCCTGACTTCTTGTTGAGAATATTGAGCATCTCACTTACGGTAAGATTTTCATGGTTGCACAAAAATTCAATAATAGCCGGGTCCAAATCACCTGAACGTGTACCCATAATCAGGCCTTCAAGCGGTGTAAGTCCCATTGATGTATCAACACACTTTCCTCCGATTGAAGCTGTTATAGATGCACCGTTTCCCAAATGGCAAACGATAACCTTTGCTGTCTCAGGATTTAACTTGGCAAATTTGATTGTCTCCTTTGAGACAAAGCTGTGGCTTGTGCCGTGGAAACCGTATCTTCTCACATGATACTTCTCATAGTACTCACGCGGAATTGCATAGAGATAAGCCTTTGGCTCCATTGTTCCGCCGAACGCCGTATCCCATACGGCAACATTAGGCTTTCCTGGCATTGCTGCCTCAACTGCCTCTATACCGATTAAGTTTGCAGGATTGTGAAGAGGTCCCAAATCAAAACACTCTCTGACAACCTTCTTAACATCATCAGTTACAATTACAGAATCCTTATATTTCTCACCTGCGTGAAGAACTCTGTGCCCAACCGCGGCAATCTCATCAGCGTTCTTTATAACGCCGTGGTTTTCATCCATTAAAGCGTCAAGTACAAGCTTAACAGCGATATTATGGTCTTTCATAGGCTGCTCAACAACATACTTGTCCTTTCCGGCAGGTTTATGAGTAAGAACAGAGCCATCAATACCTATACGCTCAACAAGCCCCTTTGCAAGCACGCTCTCATCATCCATGTTAATAAGCTGATACTTTAATGACGAACTGCCACAGTTTAATACAAGAATATTCATTTTTAAACTTCTCCTTAAAAATTAATTATTTTGCGTCAGATTAATTATTTATTCATGCCCCGCAGCATACTGCGGGGTAATTGACTCACGATCCTAATTATTATGCGTTCTGAGCCTGAACTGCTGTAATTGCCACAACGCCTACAATATCATCCGCAAAACAGCCTCTTGAAAGGTCATTTACAGGCATTGAAAGTCCCTGAAGCACAGGACCGTAAGCGCCAGCCTTAGCAAGTCTCTGAACAAGCTTGTAACCGATGTTGCCCGCCTCAAGGCTTGGGAATACCAATGTGTTGGCATGTCCTGCAACAGGGCTGCCCGGAGCCTTAGCCTCTCCGACACTAGGAACTAAAGCAGCGTCGAGCTGAAGCTCTCCGTCAAGAGCAAGATCAGGGAACTTCTCTTTTGCTATCGCAACTGCATCTGCAACCTTTGTCACATCATCATGCTTTGCGCTTCCCTTTGATGAGTAAGAAAGCATTGCAACCTTAGGCTCCGCGCCTACAAGCATCTTAAATGACTCAGCCGAAAGACCTGCAATCTCAGCAAGCTTTGCAGAATCAAGATCTGTGTTTACTGCACAGTCAGCAAATACAAAAAGACCGTTCTCGCCCATATCACAGTCAGGAACTTCCATAAGGAAGAAACCTGAAACACTTCCGATACCCGGTTTTGTCTTTAAAAGCTGAAGAGCCGGACGAATTGTGTTGCCTGTAGAATGGCATGCGCCTGAAACAGCGCCGTCTGCATCACCGCACTTGCACATAAGACAAGCATAGTACATATAATCTTTTTCCATCATCTCTTTAGCCTGCTCAGCCGTAACGCCCTTCTTGCTTCTGAGCTCAACAAACTTATCAATATATTTCTGCTTATTAGGGTCATTGAACGGATCAACAACAGTTGCGCCCGAAATATCATAGCCCTTGCTGTTCTCAGCAATTTCTTCAGGTGTACCGATAATAATGATATTAGCAATACCCTCCTTCAAAATTTTCTCAGCAGCCTCATATGTTCTCTTGTCCATAGATTCCGGCAGAACAATAGTTTTCTTGTCCGCCTTAGCCCTCTCTTTAATTGTGTCAATAAATGCCATTATTACTGACTCCTCCTTGTATTATGTACATTTTTTCAAGTATCACTTAAAATACTTTTCTAAATTATATACCAAATTTTTGGCAAGTACAAGTTATTATATTGTTTTAATTCAAGTACTGTAAGCCAAATATACTGCTGAAAGCACGGATTTGCCGCAGACGTATGTTTATGTTACAATCTGAACAAACTATGAAACGGGGTTTACTGCTATGAATACACTGAAAGCCGTAGGGCTTATAACCGAATACAATCCTTTCCACAACGGTCATGTATACCACCTTAATAAATCACTTGAGTTGTCAGGCGCCGATGTCGCCGTTGCCGTTATGAGCGGAAATTTTGTGCAGCGCGGAGCTCCTGCGGTGACAGATAAGTATTCGCGCTGTGCCGCAGCCGTAAACTCCGGCGTAAATCTAGTAGTCGAACTGCCGTCATACTATGCGCTCTCAAGCGCCGAAGGCTTTGCCGCCGGTGCAGTGAAAACACTTTCAGCTCTAGGAGCTGACTTTATGGCGTTTGGAAGCGAGTGCGGCGATATTGAAAAGCTCAAAAAAATTGCAGAAATTCTTGCAGATGAGCCCGAAGAATACAAGAACGATTTAAAAAAATATACTTCTATGGGAGCGACTTTCCCTGAGGCCAGATGCATGGCATTAAAAAATCTTTTGCCCGAAAACGCCGAAATTGCCGATATGCTTGAAAGTCCTAATAATATTCTTGGAATTGAATACTTAAAAGAAATAATACGACACAGTCATAAAATAATCCCTATAACATTCCCGCGTCATATTGCGGGCTTCCACGACACTGATTTTCACAGTGCCTTTGCCAGCGCGTCCGCCATCCGCCTCGCGCTTGAAGAAAAGCCTGATAACCCGGAAGAAAGCCGTCTTAACAGCGTGCTGCCTCAAAGCATGTACGACATTATATATGAAAACCTGAACAAAAAATGTCCGGTTTTTACAGACGACTTTTCGACGCTTCTGAGTTACAGGCTGTCGTTGATTTTTTATCTGAACGGATATGACAAAACAAAAGTCTGCGAAGCTCTATGCGAGTATTCCGATATATCGGCAGACCTCGCAAACCGTATTTTTTCAAATTTCACAGGGGAAGAAAGCATTTCTTCACTAATATCTAAGATAAAAACGCGTCAGTACACATATTCGCGTGTGAGCAGATGTCTCATGCACATTCTTCTTGAGATAAAAGCATCAGACGCCTCAGAATATTCAGACGCTCCGTATATACGAGTGCTCGGCTTCGACAAAAAAGGACAGGATTATCTTCGCCAAATAAAGAAAACCTGTCCTGTACCTGTTATAACTAAAACCGCCGGTTTCCGGGAACTGCTGTCACAAGACATCTACTGCGCCGGCGTTTACAATCAGATATTGCATCAGAAATTCGGCTGTTGCGCAAAAGACGAATTTCGAAACGGCATTTATATCAGAAAATCAGCAGAAAAATCCACCTGAAAACCCAAAAATCAACTTCTTAATTCAGACACGAAGCAATTATCTCCCCGTACGCCTTGCACAGTCTTTCGAGACTCCATGCGGCATTTGCCGGACTGGTTGACGGAAGTTTTACTATTTCCCTTCCTGTGACCGGAAAAACATATCTGTTGTACAGCTCATATGCTTTAGTCCCGTTTGCGGCAATCACAGACAGATTTGTCTCTGAAAATATTTTGGAAAAGTTATTTACCTCGACATCCGTTATGCTGTTGTCATCAGAGCCCTTTATGCTGCAGCTTTTTATAACATCCCATATTCCTATGTTATTTTTAAGAAGAAATCGCTTTTTCTCCTCAACAGTAACAGGAAGCGGACTTCCTGTTACCGCCGCCAGCACTTTCCAGAAACGGTTCTGCGGGTGGCCGTAATAAAATCCGATTTCCCGTGACTTGACAGACGGAAACGTGCCCAGAATAAGTATCTTTGTATTCGCGTCATATACAGGCTCAAATGTATGTGTAATATTAGTGTACTGTATCATTTCTCTCTAAACTTCATTCAACCTGT